>DASWNB010000145.1:0-3810 GCA_036399455.1 Flavisolibacter sp.
CGTTATGCCCTTCGCTTTAACCTGGACAACCAGGTAAAAACCTGGCTGAAGGCCGGCATATCGGCCAACGCCACAAAGAGCAACCAGAAGCTTACCCTTGCGGACGAGCAGGACGGCACCATCACACAGGCGCTGTTGCAAAGCCCGCTCATTCCCGTAAGGAACCTCGATAACTCCTGGGGCGGTCCCGGCACTAACGTGGGTGGCGTTACTTACTACCAGGACAATCCAGTGGCCAAGTCCGAAATGAGGGATGTAACCACCGACCTGTCGAAGCTGTTCGGCAGTTTGTATGCCGATGTTACGGTGCTGAAAAACCTGACCATCCGCAACGAATTTGCCTTTGACTTTTCCCTTACTCAGAACTCCGCTTTCCAGCGTGCCGGTCTTATCGGCAACACGCCTTACACCAGCTTCCTGCTGGAAGGAAGAAGCAACAGCCTGTGGTATGTGATCAGGAACTTCGCCAACTACAACCGCACCTTCGGTACCGACCATAGCGTGGCGCTGACTGCAGGCCACGAGGCGCAGACCAGCCGTTTCGACTATATCAACGGCGGCCGCTACAACCTTGCAACGAACAACCTGGTAGCCCTGAATGCCGGCGACGCCGCCAACCAGACGCTCCAGGGCGGTAAAGGCCATTCCGCCATGGAATCCTACTTTGCCCGTGCCGGTTATACCTACGCCAACCGCTACTCCGTAAACCTGTCGTACAGGGCCGATGCCTCTTCGCTGTTCGGTCCCAATAACAAATGGGCTTACTTCCCCGCCGCTTCCGTGGGCTGGACAGTGACCAACGAAAGGTTTGCAGAGAACCTGAGAGCGCTGAACTACCTTAAGATACGCCTCGGTTACGGCTCTGTGGGCAACCAGAACCCGCCCAACGGCGCTCCCCGGCCTCCCTATACTTCCAACGTTCGCTTTACCACCAACGGCTTTGGCGCGGGCAGCTTCCCCGGCAACCTGGCCAACCCCAACCTGAAATGGGAATCGGTGGAAACACAGAACGCGGGTATCGACCTGAGCATCCTGAACAGGAGGCTCGACATCACCGTGGACGTATATAAGAAAGTAACGAACGACATGCTCATTTACGGAACCATGCCTTCCTTTACGGGTGTTGGCTCTGCCTGGAACGACGTGAAAGTTCCCCTCGTAAACGCAGGACAGATGACCAACAAAGGCATCGATGTTTCCGTGACCAGCCATAACATCTCCAACAAGAACCTGACCTGGAGGACGACCGCTGTTTTCTCCAAGTACAACAACGTGCTGGATGAATACGCCAACGGCGCTTCCATCGACGGAACCGTGGTTTACGGCACCATCCTGCTGACGCACACCGTGGAAGGCCATCCTGTAGGCTCCTTCTACGGACTGGTGACCGATGGCCTGTTCCGCAACGAAAGGGAACTGGCTTCCGGCCTGCCCCAGTTCGGGCTGCCTGTGAACCAGAACAACGGCACATGGCTGGGCGATATTCGCTACAAGGACCTCAACGGCGACGGCCAGGTCAACGATGCGGACATCACCTTTATCGGTAATCCCCAACCGAAATTCACTTACGGCCTTACCAACAACTTCTCCTACAAGGGTGTCGATCTTTCCGTCTTCCTGCAGGGAAGCTACGGCGCCAAGATCTTCAACTTCCTCCGCAGGAGCCTGGAAGGAATGGAAAACCAGTACTACAACCAGATGACCACGGTGACCGACCGCTATAACTCCCAGAACACCGACGGCAGGCTGCCCCGCTTTACGCAGAACAACAAGAACAACACGGCCATTTCCGACCGCTGGGTGGAAGACGGCTCTTACCTGAGGATACAGAACGTGGCGCTGGGCTACAACCTGCCTAAAGACCTCATTAGAAGGGCAGGGCTGAACAACCTGAGGGTATATGTTTCCGGCCAGAACCTGTACACTTTCACGAAGTACTCAGGTTTCGACCCCGAGATCGGCGCCTTTAACCAGGGCATTTCACTCATGAACGTGGACAACGGGCACTATCCCAATCCCCGCAGCGTCACCGTAGGCCTTAACGTTGAATTCTAATTACTACAAGTATAAAAAATTATAAAATGAGAAATAGATTCTTATACGTTCTGTTGATTGCTGCGGTAGCCGTTTCAACAGCCTGTAAAAAATCATTCACCGACCGTCCTGCCCTGGACCAGCCGACGGTTGACAACTACTACAACACGGCCGACCAGGTAAGAGGCGCCACCGGCACGCTCTATGGCTTGGCCTGGTTCGACTTCATAGACAAGGCAATGGATGCCATCGGCGAAGTAAGAAGCGGAAACGAATTTACCTGGGACAACCAGTTTGCTTCCTTCCGCACGTTTTCCACCACCTCCACCGATGCCCGCCTGGCCGAAGCCTGGAGATCGCTGTACAAGGTGATTGGCTGGAGCAACGTATTGATCCAGACACTGGAGACTAAGAAAAAGCAGGGCGTTACCGACAAGTTCATCGATGCAGGCATTGCCGAAGCCCGCTTTATCAGGGGTGTGGCTTACTTCTACATCGGCCGCATCTGGGGTGACGCACCCATTGTAACCAATCCCGCACAGATGGCGGAAACCGGCGACTTCCGGGTGCCCCGCTATATCCAGAAGGATGTGCTGCGCTTTGCGCTGGACGACTTCCGCTTTGCCGAAGGACAGTTGCCTGAAACCGATGTAAAGGGAAGGGTGACGAAGTACTCCGCCAAAGGCATGATGTCCAAGGTATACCTGTACAGGAAAGACTACGACAGCGCCAAGCTGAAGGCAGGAGAGGTGATCAGCTCCGGCAAATATGCACTGTTTAACGACTATGCCGGCATGTTCACCAGCTCGGCCAACAATAACAACAGCGAAACGCTGTTTGCGCTCCAGCACGCCATCACCAACGAGTGGGGCAGCCAAAGCTCGCTGCAGGCCTACAGGGCTCCCGGCAACCTGCTGATAACCGGCGACGGCTGGTCATCCATCATCCCCTCGCTTGACCTGCTGAACGCTTACGAGTCCGGCGACCTGCGCCGCAAGTGGTCGGTAATGGAGCACGGCAACGTGTACCCGCAGTGGAAGCCCACCCGCACCGGCAACACGGCCTTCAACAACTTCATGGCCAACGGCTACAGGTACGATACCGTGCAGCCTGCACCCATAGGTATGAAAACACCCACCCGCTCCAACATTGCCAAATACGTGGTTGGTCCCGGCAGCTCTACCGAGCCCGTGCAGCAGATGAAAACACAGATCAGCACCTACATCCTGCGCTATGCCGACGTGCTGCTGATCTATGCCGAAGCCGTTCTGGCAGGCGGCGGTTCCACCAGCGATGCGAGTGCTCTTGCAGCCTTCAACGCGGTGCGCAACAGGGCCGGCCTTCCCTCCAAATCTTCCATTACGCTGAATGATATCCTTTATGAGCGCAGGGTTGAATTTGCCTTCGAGGGCGATTACTGGTACGATATCACCAGGCAGGGTTATGCAAGGGCCAAGCAGATTATAGAAGCCCAGAACAGGGGCTGGAAGAACGATGACGGCACCACAACGGTTCAGAATCCCACTTTCAACGAGAACCAGATGTTCCTGCCCATTCCCATCGGCGAAACAGCCCAGAACCCGAAGTTGCTGGAGCCGGCGGTAGCTTACTATTAATCTCTAAACAAAATCAGACATGAGAACGATATTTTCAGCAAACAAAAATCCATTCAGGCTTTTACTGCTGGCCGCCGTGTTTTCAGCAGCGCTGTTTTCCTGCAAAAAGGAAGATGACGGAAGCCCCGAGAGCAATCCCGGCAATCCCACCCTGGCAGCC
>DASWNB010000146.1:0-15730 GCA_036399455.1 Flavisolibacter sp.
CACAAAGGGGAAAACTGGAGTTCAAACGACCGCTTCTTTGCCTTTCCTTTGCGGTCTTGGCGTGAAATCCGTTGCGAGCTTTGCGCTTCGAAGCAAAGGCATAGGAATAACGTCTAAATGGTATAAACTGCCTGCTAAAGAAAAGCTTCTCTCACAATAAACGACCCATTCACGATTGACGATTACCGATTCACGACCTTCACCTAATTCATCCTCACAGAGTTCCGGGGGTTGCCCGTAGCTGCCGGTACGCCTTTACCGCCCATGCGGCTGATGTTGTAGGTAAAGGAAAGCATGAAGAAGCGGTTCAGAACGGTGTTCTGTACGTCCTCGATGTAGTTGGCGTTCACGATGCGGTTCACGCTGATGTTCTGGTTCAGGATGTCGTACACCCACAGCTTCAACTCGCCGCGGTTGTTCTTCAGCATACGCTTGGCCACGCCGCCATTCCACATGGCAAAGCTCTGGTTGAAGCCGTCGGTCCTGCCGGTGTAGAAGGTATAATCCAGCTCGGTGGACAGGATGAAGTTCTTAGGCAGCGTATAGGTGATGTCCGCTGCATACGCATGTGTATAGTAGGAGTTATCCGGGTTGAACGAGTTGGTATAGTTCACGGAGTTGTAGGTAACACCGGCGGTGATGCCCAGGTCAAGCTTGTCCCTGAAGTTGTAATTCACACGAACGTCTTCGCCCAGCATCAGGTTCTTCGTAAAGCTTTCCAGCTTGTTCACCAGGTTCACATCCTGCGAGTAGTTTGCTTTCGTGGTGAAGTTGATGTTGCCGCTTTTCATCCTATTGATGGGGAAGCCGATGTTGACGTTGCCCGAGATATTGTAGGCGCCATCCAGGTTCACGGGGGTGGTGTATTCAACTGCGTTCTTCTGCTCGATGGCGTTGGTGATCTTGTTCGGCGTGGCGTTGAAGTTTATAAAGGCAAAGAAGTTCCTGAATGTCACGGGGTCGAAGGCGTTGAAGCTCAGGGTTACGTTGTGGCCGATTTCCTGCTCCAGGAAGGGATTGCCCTTGTACACATAAGGATAGCGGCTGTTATCCGTTGTGGAATCCAGTTGTGATGCCGAAGGCTGGCTGGTGCGGCCGCGGTAGCTGAACCTCAGGTTCTTTCCCCTCGCAAGCTGGTAGTTGAAAGAGGCCATGGGGAAGAGGTTCGTATAACGGTTGGATATGTTGCTTTTCAGCGTCAGGTTTTTGCTTTCCAGCAGGGTGTTCTGCAGGGCGAAGCCTACCTGGAAGTTGTATTTCTTCTTCACAAACCTGAAGTTGCCGCCAATACGGTCGTAGGAGTTGCGGTTCTGGAACTGGTTGGTCAGGGAGTCTACCACACGGTCGTAGTTCTTGGACACGGCGTTGTAGTCATAGGTCTTACGGTCCGATTCATTAAGGCTGCTGTTGCGGCTGTAGTTCAGCTCTATCAGCTTGTTGCGGCCAATGGGTTCGGTATAGGATGCATATACAGTATAGTTGTTGCTGCGGCTATCCGTATTGTTCATGTAGTCGCGGTAAAGCGAGTTGACCAGTGAGCCGTTGGGGCCGTAGTTCTTCTGGTCGTCGAGGCTGAAGCCGGAGCGGTCGTTGTTGTTAACGTATTGAGACAGGTTAACAGACAGGGTTCTGCCGTTACGCCTGAATTTCCTGCGCCAGATAAGGTTGTTGTTCATGTTGTATCCATCACCTTCAGAGTTCCTCAGCGTGTGGATGGTGCTTTGCTTGAAGCCGGTGCCGTCCCTGTTCACCAGGAAAGATGATACCGTATCCTCCGAAAAGCTTTGCGATTTCTGTGTGCTGATATTGGGCGTGAACACTATGGAGTTGAAGGAATCGATTTGCCAGGCCATGTTGAAGTTGAAGCGGTGGCCGTTGTTTTCACTCCTCGAAAAAGTTTCCTGCTCGCGGTTGATCTGGAAGCTGGGGAAGGACGACTGGCGAAAGCTCCTGGCCAGGTTTTCGCGGTTGGCGTTGTTGGCAAAGTAGCTGCCGTTCACATTCAGCCTCGGGCTCCAGATGTCGCGGTAGTTCACGCCTGCCTGCCAACTGGAGATCAGTCCCGATCCACCCTGGCCCGTGCTGGGGGCACCTCCGCCCATCGGCATGCCTCCGCGGGGTCCGCCACCCATCATCATCATGTTTCCGCCGCCACCACCACCGGCGCCGGTGAATCCGCCGCTGCCGAACATACCCATGTTATCGTTCATGGTAAAACTCATGTTGTTGATGTTGTTGGCTTTGGCAATCAGCCAGGCCTGCGTGGCGCCTTTGAAGGAATTGGTGGTAATACCCGCATCATAACGGTCATTGGTTCCTATGCCGGCATAAGCCCTTCCGAAGGTTCCTTTCTTTTTATCTTTTTTAAGCTTCAGGTTGATGGCCTTGGTACGGCTGCCGTCCTCGATGCCGTTAAATTTGGCCTGTTCGCTCATGTCATCATATACTTCCACCTGGTCCACCATATCGGCGGTCAGGTTCTTGGTGGCCAGCTTGGGATCGTTGCTGAAGAATTCCTTTCCGTCCACGTACACTTTCTGCACCGTTTCGCCCTGGGCCTTTACGGTACCGTCTCTTTCCACCTGCATGCCGGGCAGCTTTTTCAGCAGGTCCTCTACTGTAGCGTTAGGCTTGGTCTTGAAGGCGTCTGCCTTGAAGGCCAGCGTATCTCCCTTAACCTTCACCGGCGCATCGTCGGTGATCACCACTTCGTCGAGGGTTTTGTAGTTGCGGCTCATCTTTACAAAGCCCAGTTCCACGTCGCCGCCTTCGGGGCTCATGGTGAATTTCTTTTTAAGGGTTTGAAGCCCGGTAAAGGAAGCCACAAGGTGGTAGTCGCCGGGAGCTATGTTCTTTATCTCGAAGCGCCCGTTCTCGTCGGTAAGGGTGAAGGAGATAAGAGAGGAGTCTTTCAGGTCCACCAGCGAAACCGTGGCATCGGTCAGGGCCAGGGAGGAGAGAGAGTCCTGAAGTATGCCGCGGACTGCGCCTTTCTGGGCATTGGCTGCAAAGGCGGAGAGTAGGGTTGCCAGAACAATAAAGTATATCTTCTTCATACGCGTGTCAAATGTGGCTACGAATTTATTCGCATTATATGTGAAGGGGTGTTAAATAACGTTAATGCGCGGATAAGAGGCGAATGGCCGATGGTGAATGGTGAATACAGGTAGTTTTCCGGGCAGATGCCTTTCCGGGGAGAGCGACTTAAATCCTTAATATTCAATGTTCACCGATTAATTCTCAAGCATTTCCCAAATCCGAAGCGCCCCTGAAAATCGAGCATTGAATATAGAGAATATTCATAATAAAGGCTAACTGCCATGGAAAAAATCCTCCCCCGCAATAAACGACCACATTCACCATTGACCATTCACCTAAGAGAACAGGTACTCCACATCCTCTCTGGACAGCGCCTTCACAAATGAGGCGTCGTCGGCGATCAGTTCTTTGGCAAGAAGGCGCTTCTTTTCCTGGAGCTGCATGATCTTGTCTTCGATGGTGTCCTTGCAGATCATACGGTAGGCAAAGATGTTCTTGGTCTGGCCGATGCGGTGCGTACGGTCAATGGCCTGCTGCTCCACGGCGGGGTTCCACCAGGGGTCGACAATGTACACGTAATCGGCAGCGGTCAGGTTCAGACCCACGCCACCAGCTTTCAGCGAGATCAGGAACACCCGCACTTCCTCGTCCTTCTGGAAGCTTTGGATGGCTTTTTCACGGTCCGGTGCGGAGGTGCTGCCGTCGAAGTATTCGTATTTAATGCCCAGTTCTTCCAGCTTTTCGCGGATAAGGGCCAGCATGCCCAGGAATTGGGAAAACACCAGGGCCTTATGGTTGCCGATGTTCTCGGTGATCTCGCGGGCCAGCTCGTCCAGCTTGATGGAATGGTTCTCGAATTTTTCTGTTTCGTTCAGGATGGCGGGCGAATCGCAGATCTGGCGCAGCTTCATCAGGCCCTGCAAAATGGTAAGCTGTGATTTCTGTATGCCCTGCTCCTCGATGGTGCCCAGGATTTTGTTCCTGAATTCGTTGCGGTAAGCGTCGTAGATCTTTCTCTGCTCGTTTTCCATTTCGCAGAAGAGGATCGTTTCCGTTTTGTCGGGCAGGTCCTTGGCCACCTGCTCCTTGGTGCGGCGCAGGATGAAGGGGTAAAGTATTTTTTTCAGGTGGTCCTTCTGCTCGGCTTCGCCGAATTTGTCGATGGGTATGGCAAATTCCTGGCGGAAGAATTCCATGGAGCCCAACATGCCGGGGTTCAGGAAGTTCATCTGCGCAAATATGTCGAAGGTATTGTTCTGGAGTGGCGTACCGCTCATGCAGAGGCGGTGCTTTGCATTCAGCAGGCTGGCCGCTTTTGTCACCTTGCTCGAGGGGTTCTTTATGGCCTGTGATTCGTCCAGCACCACATAGTCGAAAATGATCTGGAGGAACAGCTTGATGTCGCTGCGGAGCGTGCCGTAGGTGGTGATGATTACGTTGTGCTTTGCGAAGTCCTGCGGGTGCCGGCTGCGGGCTGCGCCATGATGGATGTGATAGCTCAGGTCCGGCGTGAATTTCTTTATCTCGTTCTCCCAGTTATAGATCAGCGTGGTAGGACAAACCACCAGCGCCTTCAATCCCTCGTAATGGTCGAAGTAATGTTGCAGGAAGGAAAGGGCCTGTACGGTTTTACCCAAACCCATGTCATCGGCAAGGATGCCGCCCCAGTTCACCTCGTGAAGGTAGTTGAGCCATTGGTAGCCCGCTACCTGGTAGGGCCGGAGAATACTTTCCAGCCTTTGGGGTGGAGGTATTTCCTTTATCTGCTCTACCTCCCTCAGCCTTTCGTATTTTTCTTCCAACTGTATGGTCAGTTCCTGCGCGTCGCGGTTTTCGTAGAGCTCGTCGATCACGCTCATGTGGTAGCGCGAAAGCTTCAGCTTGTCGGCGCGGCCTTCACCCACCTTAAAGAGGAGAGCGTATTTCTTCAGCCAGTCCTCGGGCAGTATGCCCAGCGTACCGTCGTTGAGCTGAACAAACTGCTGCTTGTTGGCAAGGGCTTTCTTCACCTCGGCCACGCTTACTTTCTGGTCGCCGAACACTATGTCCACACGTGCATCGAACCAATCCGTATTGCTGCTGATAAAGATGTGCGTAGTCGGCTTGGCGGTATTGAAGCGGAAGTTCTTCAGGCTGTCGAAGCCGTAAACAGGAACGCGGTATTCGTTCATCGCATCCACGAACAGGAAGAACCAGTTGTTCTTGAGCACATCGGCGCCCTTGAGCGCCAGCGCCGCTCCATCGTCAAAGGGAATGAAGTTGGAGTGAAGGGTCTGCAGCTTTTCCAGGAAGCCTGTTTCGGCTTCGCGGTTGCGCCGCACCACTACCACCTTGCTGCCAAAGGGCAGCACCAGCTCGTCCTTGTCTTTTGCTTTAGTGTCAAATCCCTTGTAAGTAAAAATGGGTTGAAACACCAGGTACTCGCCTTTCTCCTGGAGAAAGAGCTTTACTTCGGGCTCACCGTCTTTTACCTCTTCTATCAATGAACGGTCAAAATCCACCTTGTACTCGCGGGCAAGCGGCATTACCTCTTTGGCAAGCTGGTCCTGCCAGCGGTCGCCGGGAATGGACAGGGTGCCATCGGGGAGAAATCTTTCCGCCACTTCCACGGCTTCGGGGCTTTGCCACAGGTGAAGCTGGTGGTTGTACAGGAAAATGAGCGGCGAAGCTGCTTCGTTATCTTTCAGCTCGTAGGCCACGGCGCCGGGCTTTACGTAGCATTCCATTTCATAATCCTTGCCCTTACTGGTTACGGAAAACTGGGGCACCAGGAGTTCTTTTCCCAACTCCGCTTTTTGGAGGTTGGCGGTCTTGAATTGTTTTGATGGGGCCAGGCAGAACACGGGTACGCTTTCCGCCTCGGTAAATATTTTTTTCAGCTTGGGGAAGAGGTATTCCACGATCAGCCGGCGTGTTTCTTCGGGAAGCTCATCGCCTTCGTGGTGGATGATGTTTTCCCAGATCCCTGAGAAGGGAGAATTGCGGCTGACGTATTTATTTATCTCTGCATCGGTAAGCTTGCGCACCACCTGAAGCAGGTTTTTGTCTTCCTCGGTATAGCTGTCGGTGTTAATGTACTTGGTGAGCTCCAGCTTTTGAACGTTGCCAGCAAAGTTGGCTTCTTCGTCCAGGTCGCCTTCCACTATATCAAGGGAAAAGAAGGGATATGCTGTTTTGCCGAAGTTGAACACCAGTGCCAGCCGACGGCCCGCAGGCGCTGCTTCGCGGGGGGCGGGCTCTTCCTCCTCCACGGCCACTTTTTCAAAGCGGGGAGCGGCTGATACGGGAACGGCTATACGCTTTATGTTTTTATCGAGCACCCGAAGAAAAGGCTTGCCGTCCTTATAATTGAACTCGAACTTACCGGAAAGATCATCGTTGAGCGAATAGCCGTAAGCTTCCAGCAGCTTGTTCTTTTCCTTGTCCCAATTACGGATGCTTTCGAAATAATGCTGCCCGTGGGTATAGAGCAGGTGGATGAATACAATTACTTTGGGAAGGCAGAGCAGGTGCTCGGTGTCCTCGTAGTCGCTGCTGGTATCGAAATTCCTTTCCTCGTTGCGGCGGATGATAACGGAGTATTCCTGCCCGTCGAGGTTTACTTTGGCCTTGACGGTTTCGTCTTTTGCGCTTTCTATCTCGGGTTTGTTCTTCTTCAGCCAGGTTTCGGCGTCGGTGACAACGGCGGGACTGGTCAGCAACTGGATGGTGCGCAGCTCGATGGCTTTCATCTTTGCCACTGTATGCCGCTGGTCGTAAGTCACGTTATCGCTCTGGAGTTGTCCCTTGTCGATCATTTCCTGCAGGCGGATAAGGGCGGCCGATTCGTGGCGGCAGATATCGCCGAGGTTGTAGGGGCAGGCGCAGCGGAGCGACAGCGTTTTTGGGTCTTTGTAATTGCTTATATAAACCTTGTAGAAGGTGGAGTAGTTATCGTCCTTCACCCGGAAAACGGCTGAGCCAAACAGGTCGTCGTGTTCCGCCAGCTCTACGAAGCCGATAGCATGGATCTTTTTCCCGCGCCGTATCACTTCATCGCTTCCATGGGTATAAACATATTTCAAAAGATGTGGTAAGGCCAAGCAAGGTAAATTTTAATGTTAAGTGGTGGCTTTATCGCCTTCATGCCTGCAGATGCGTAAATGCTTAACAATCACTGCCATCTCCCGAAAAGGCAATCTGCAAAAGTAACGGAAAGAAGGGGAGAAAACCTAGAGGGGAATATGCAAATCTGTCTTAAAAGGGGAAGCTGATGGCTATTGGCTGTTAGCTGTTGGCTTTGTTCGCGTTCAGCCTATGAGCAGCATATCTTAACGAAATAAAGGGTTAACCGCCAAGGCGCGAAGACGCGAGGAATATGGGTTGACTGACAAGAGGCCACCGGCAGCTGTGCTCTTACGAGGAAGCTTCGACCTAAGCGTAAGTTCTGCGTTTTTGTCTTGCGTCTTGGCGTCTTGGCGGTTAGTCTTCTATTCATCCTTAAAAACATACTGCTCATAGGCTGAACGTGAACAGGCCAACAGCCACAGCTATGAGCCAACAGCTTCTTCCACAACCAGCTTCCCATCCCTGTAAACCGGCAGTATGTTGGCGAGGTCGGGAGTGAGGCAGTGACGGATGTCTTTTTCAAGGCCGAAGCCGGTGAGGCGGTGGTAATGGGAGGCGTCGTTGACTTTCATGAATTCGTAGAGATCGGGGGAGGCGGAATGGTAGAGCACGCCGGCAAGATGGGAGGAGTCGCAGTTGACGGTGAAGTGGTCCTTGATGCGGGAAACCACGGCCCCGGCAAAGAGGGTGTCCTCCAGGTTTATCTTATCCTTCCAGGCGGCGCAGGCCAGCACTACGTTGCGTTTTGTTTGTACCAGGTGGTCGCAAACGGCGGAGAGGTTAAGGAAAGAGCCGGTGATCACTTCTGTAGCGCCTTTGTTCAGCGCCATGTGCAGCAGGCGGGTGCCGTTGGTGGTGGTGAGGACCAGTATCTTTCCTTCAATAAAGTTGCGGGGATATTCAAAAGATGAGTTACCGTACTGCAGGCCTTCGGCCACCTGGCCGTCGCGTTCGCCGGCGGTAATGCATTCCAGTTCGCGGCCAAGCTGTATGCAGCGCTCCACGCTGTCAACGGGAATCACTTCCCTGGCTCCATTGTAAAGTGCGGTAGCTATAGTAGAAGTGGCACGTAGAATATCTATCACCACCACTATGCTGTTTCGTACATCGTACAGGTGCAGCAGGGCGGGAGAAAGACAGGTATATAGGTGTGGTTTGTCGCTCATTGGAGGGGTTCCTGTTTCTGGTTTGTTGTTTCTGGTTTTTAGTTACAATCTCTCCTTCGGTTATCGGTTATCGGTGGTCGCTCATCGGTTATCGCTCTAGAAATACCTTCCACTGGGAGCCTTCGGCTGCTTTCCTGATAAGGGCATTGCGTTCTTCCAGCAGCTTTTCAAAGTAGCGGTTCAGGTAGACGCGGGTTAATAATCTTCCGGGAAGACCGCGGCCCACATCAAAGTAAAACTGGTCTATCATGATGGTGCCGTTCTCGGCGGGCTTGAAGTAGTGCTCGTGTTTCATCTTCCTGAAATCACCTTCTACCTGCTCATCCATAAAAAACCGGGGACGCTCCATTGCCGTGATCTTCACCTTCAGCCTGCGCTGCCTGAACAGGTGCTTTGCCTGCCAGGTGACGGTTTCGCCGGGGCCAATGAGGCCGTTCATGACGCCGTCTACGGGCTTCTCTTCAAAGCGGCTCATGGACGCCTTGTGCAGGTCGATGCTCCTGCTCAGGTCGAACACTCTTTCGGGGGGTGCGGCAATGAAGGTTGTCAGATGAATAAGGGGCATCAGCAAGGGTTAGCTAAAGGGAATCTTGACTACTTTGGCCTGCAGCAGGCGGTCGCGGACCTTGATGTGGATGATGCCATCCAACTCGTTATACACCTTGCTCACATAACCCATTCCTATGGCCTTGCCCAGGCTGGGCGATTGCGTGCCGGAAGTCACATAACCAATGGTAGCTCCTTCAAAGTTCTTTATCTCGTAACCGTGGCGGGGAATGCCTTTATCGATCATTTCGAAGCCTACAAGCTTTCTTTCAAGGCCTTCGGCTTTCTGTGCCTGGAGTCTTTCCTTGGCAACAAAATCCTTGGTGAATTTGGTGATCCATCCCAGCCCGGCTTCCAGGGGCGAAGTGGTATCGTCAATATCATTTCCATAGAGGCAATAGCCCATTTCAAGGCGCAGCGTATCGCGGGCAGCGAGGCCGATCGGCTTCAGTCCCTGCGGTCCGCCCGCTTCAAAAATAGCGTCCCATATTTTTTCGGCATTGCCGTCCTTGTTCTCGAAATAGATCTCCACACCTCCGGCGCCGGTATAGCCCGTGGCGCTCACCAGCACATTATCCACCCCTGCAAATTTCCCTTTGGAAAAGGTGTAGTACTTGAGGTTGAGGATGTCCATATCGGTCAGGGACTGGAGTATTTTGGTGGCGTTGGGGCCCTGAACGGCCAGCAGGCAGGTATCGTCGGAAATGTTGTGCATCTCCACGTCTTTTTCGTTGTGATGCTGAAGCCAGTTCCAGTCTTTTTCAATATTGGAGGCGTTCACCACTATCATATACACGCGGTTCTCCTCTATGCAATAGATCAGCAGGTCGTCCACAATACCCCCGTTCTCGTTGGTCATGCAGCTATACTGTGCCCTTCCTGCAGTGAGCTTCGATGCGTCGTTGGTAGTTACACGCTGGATGAGGTCGAGGGCATTTTCGCCCTTAAGGATGAACTCACCCATGTGGCTTACATCGAACACACCGGCATTGCGGCGCACGATGTGGTGCTCTTCGTTGATTCCTGTATAGCTGATCGGCATATTGTACCCGGCGAATTCCACCATCTTGGCGCCCAGCTCAATATGTTTTTGACTGAAGGGAGTAGACTTCATAGTTAAAATTAAGCACCAAAAATACTATAGGATTCCCGTTTGAAAATAATCATTGCGAAACTGAGGAGAGACAACCGAGGACCGAGGACCGATGACCGACAACCGATCACCGATAACCGATCACCGATAACCGATAAGAGACAACAGCCAAACGCAAAGACCGCAAAGTATACGCAAAGTGCCGCAAAGGAGAGCTTCGGTGATCGGTCGTCCCTCATCGGTCATCGGTTGTCCCTCATCGGTCATCGGTTGTCCCTTATCGGTCATCGGTTGTCGGTCCTCCAAAAGAAGGGCCCCTAAGGAATTAGGGGCCCGTAAGCTTCCCGCAGAGCGGGAATACTTCAACCGACTTGTGCTATATAAGTACTGAGAAATAGGAAAGATTGCTGCGGAAAGCCGTGCCCTGGTCCTTGGAAGGAAGGGCCGATGTGCGGCGCTGGCCTTCTTCCAGTTGCCTGATCTTTCTTTCGGCTTCATCCCTGATCCTCTTTTTTTCTGCTTCTATTTCGATGCGCCTTTGCTCTGTGCTGGTGGTATCACGGTCATAACGGTAACCGTCGATGCCGGAGTCACGCAGGTCTTCCTCTTCCTCCCTGGAACCGGAGCGCTCTTCGCTGCCGTCGGCGGATACGAGGCGGCCGTTGGCGTTCATGATATAATCAATTCCGGTCTTATAGCCGAACGCGTAGCCGTTGTCCACATGGGCATCAAAACCTCTGCCCCGGCCTTCAAAGCGTACGCGGAAGGGACTGAGCTTGTTGGCAACGGAAGCATCGAACCGGAGCCTTTTGCCTACGGGCACCATTATCTGCACCTCTACTTCCTGGCCCCTGAATTTATCGCTGCGGGCTATGGCGTAACCGCTGCCCAGGTCAAGTATGCTGTCGCGGCTGGTAACATTGTAGCGTATCCTTTGCGCCAGGGCTTCGGCCTGGTAGCTGCTGCGTCCCCTGCTGTAGCGTATCACATCCACATGGTAATTGCTGTCCTGGCTGCGCATTACGTTCACCTGTACGTTGCCCAACTGGAGGCTGTCATCCGTAAAATTCCAGCCATTGTTATCTGCTTCCACAAAGAACAGGTCGCCGCGGTAGCGTACTTCGGGTTCGCTCATGATTATCTGCATCCGGCCGGCAACGGGCTGTGAAACGTTCATAGACTGCCTTATTTCCTCGTACTGGCTGAAGTCGCGGGCCAGCGTGGTGGCAAGGCCGAAGAGGGAAATCCATCCAATCACCCAAAGCCCGCCGAAGGTCCAACCCAGGTAGTTGCGGCTGGATGATTTCACCTTCATTATCCTGCGGATAAGCCAGGTCATGAAAGCAATCAGCGGAACGGCAAAGAAGAAGAGCACGGTACCCCAGAAGAAAGCGTTCTGCCAGAAACCATCGAGCACAAATTCAAGGAGGGCCTGCTTGAGGGGCCACAGCACGGTGCCGCCGCCAAAGATCAGTATCATCAATCCTACGAACAGTGCAAAGGCAATGCTACCGGCAACAAAGAGGAAGAAAGCTTTAAAGAGAACGCCTATCACATGGCCCAGGCCGCTGGCTGCAGGACGCACCGCACCCGAGGCTTCGCTGGCGAAGGTTTTACCCCTTGTATTGGCAAAATTGCGGGCCCTTTCGCCAAACTGGCGTGCGGAGTCCTTTACTTCTTCGCCCCAGGCCTGCGCCCTGGTGCTGAAATCGCCCATTCCTTCCCGTACGTTCTGGCGTATGCGGTTCACATCCACCGTTTCACCCCTCATTTCCATTTTGTCGTAAGGGGTCTTGGCTTCGGGAAGCACAATCCAGAGTATGATATAGATAAGGATAAAAGTAGAGGTGATGGAGCCGAAGGCTATGTCCAACGGGCTGTAATCGAACCGCCAAACGGATATGAGGCCGTTGAGGAGGTTGAAAAAGATATTGAGGATCAGCGGGGCGGCAAAGATGAGGCGGATGACCTTCACGCTTTTATTGAAATACGCTGCCAGGCCGCCGGCCACACCACCAATGATGCGGTCGTCCGGGTTGCGGAAGATCCTTTTGCCTGCATAACCGTCAAGGTCCCGGGCGGGCAGGATGATCCACAACAGTATATATACCAGGAAGCCAAAACCAAAGCCGCCAAAAGTGATGATGGCAAACAGGAGACGCACCACCGCAGGGTCGAAGTTGAGGTAGTTGGCTATGCCGGAGCACACGCCACCCAGGAACTTATCGGTGTTGTTGCGGTAAAGGCGGCCCTTGGGCTCCTTCGGCTGGCTGTAGTATTGCTGTCCACCACCGGTAGCACCGGCACCTGCGCCAGTGTCCTGGGCAGAGGAAGCGGAAGTATCGGAATCCACCTCGGCAAAGTCTTCCACGCGGCCCATGGAGCCGATGATCTCGTTCACGTCTTCATCGGTGATGGCGGTAGCGCCCTTGCGGATCTTGTCGTTCATTAACTCGGCTATCCTGCTTTCGATATCGTTGATGATCTCGTCGCGGCCTTCCTCGTTGGCAAAGTAGCGGCGCAGGCTCTCGATATAGCGCTGTAAACTTTCGTAAGCTGAATCCTCTATAGGGATGACCCGGCCGGATAAGTTTATGTTGATGATCTTTTTCATTGTATAGTGATTTGGTTGAAGTTTAAGAATTGTTGGTTGTGGGGTCTTTTTTGGCTGTCAGGGCGTTTACGCCGTTGGACAGTTCCTGCCAGGTAAGCTCCAGTTCCCTGTAGAAGGCTTCGCCTTTTTCTGTCAGGGAAAAATACTTGCGCGGGGGGCCCGAGCTGCTTTCCACCCAGCGGTAGGTGAGCATATCGGCGTTCTTTAGGCGGGTCAGAAGTGGGTAGAGTGTTCCTTCCAGGATATGGAGGCTGGCTGCTTTCATCTCTTCCACGATGTCACTGGGGTAGGCTTCTCCCCGGCGAATGATGGAGAGAATGCAGAACTCCAGTATCCCCTTCCGCATCTGGCTCTGAGTATTTTCAATGTTCATGGCTCTCTCTTTTTGGCTTTCCGCCGTCCCGCCGGGGCGGGAACGGTGGTCAGCCGGTATATGTAGAATGTGGTTGACAGAACAAAGATATGGTGTTAGTTGGTACTATGCAACACATAATACCATATTTTCTAAAGTAATTGAGTATGGAGGGAAGCTGTTGGAAGGGAATTCGGCTGAAAATCAATGCCTTAGTAAAATCCGGTTCATCTGCCAATTAGATAAACGGGGATTTTCAACGATCAACGGCGGTTCTTTTAAGGGCCTTTGGAGAGGTTAACCGCCAGGATGCAAGGGATGAAAGCTGCACCTCAGAAAGCTGCGAGTAGTAAGCTACGACCTACGAGCAGGTGGCTGTTCTTTGCCTTTCCTTTGCGTCTTTCCCGCCTGCTGCGGGACAAGTGCGTGAAATCCTCGCGTCCTGGCATCCTGGCGGTTAAATACAAAAAGCCCCGCGTCAGCGGGGCCTTAGGAAGGAAATGTCTTTTACACGAGGCAACCAGAAACAAAAAACCAGAACCGCTTATTTTTTCAGGCCGATTTCCCTCAGGCGTTCGTCGAGGTATTCACCGGCGGTAGCGTCCTCGTAGGCTTTGGGGCTCTGGTCGTTGATGCAGCCTTCGAGGCAGGCGAGGTTCATAGTGCTTTTGGGGTGCAGGAAGAAGGGTATGGAATATCGTGACGTGCCCCACAGCTCGCGGGGAGGATTCACCACGCGGTGCGTTGTGGAGCGCAGGCGGTTATTGGTAAGGCGCTGAAGCATGTCGCCCACGTTTACCACTATCTGCTCGGGCAGGGAGGTAACGCCTACCCATTCGTTTTGCTTGGTCAGGATCTGAAGGCCGTCGGCGGATGCGCCAACCAGCAGGGTAATAAGGTTGATGTCCTCGTGCTGCTCGGCACGGATGGCCGATTTAGGCTCGTTTGTAATGGGCGGGTAGTGAATGGCCCTTAGTATGGAGTTCCCGTTGTCCACGAATTCGTCGAAATAATTTTCGTCCAGTCCCAGGAACAGGGCAATGGCCTGGAGCAGGGCCTTCCCGCTTTTTTCAAAATTCCGGTAGGCGGTGAACAGGGTGGGGTTGAACTCGGGGATTTCCTTTACGGTTACGTTATCGGGATATTCCTTTTTAATAGGATCGTTGTCCTCAACGGTCTGGCCGTACTGGAAGAATTCTTTAAGGTCAGGCGCTTCGTAGCCTTTGGCGTGTTCGCGTCCAAAGGAAGTGTATCCTCTCTGACCTGCCAGTTCCTTTATTTCATAGCTCTGCTTTACTTCGGGCGGGAGGGAAAAGAACTGCTGTACATATTTATATAGGTCGGCAATCAGGTCGTCGGGTATTCCGTGGTTCTTTACAGCCACGAAGCCCACTTCCTCGTAAGCCTTTCCCAGGTCATTTACAAACTGCTGCTTGCGCTGCTCATCTCCGCTCAGGAATTCGGCCAGGTCAACTACAGGAATATTCATACAACAAGTTTTTAAGCAAGAGCAAAATTAGGGATAGATAACCGATAAACGACAACCGTTGACCGATAACCGATAAACGACAACCGATAACCGAGGAGAACATCGGTCAAGGGTTATCGGTGGTCGGTTATCGGTCAACGGTTATCGGTATCAGCAACAGCCTCTTCCTCAGGTGACGCTTCCACAAGGGCGTGGCGGGTAACGCCGTTGATGAGGGCTTCGTCCAAAAGGTCGATTACGTTGCTGTACTTAGCGGTTTTAAGGGGTTTGATGATCAGCACCAGCTCGTCGGGGTTCTTCAGGCGGAGCTGTTTCTGGCGGATAAGCTTTCCTATGCCCTCCAGCACATGGTAATTGGTCTCGATAATGGAATCTGCCCGCAGGGCGTCTTCCCATTTACCCTCATAAGCATACACGCGGTCACTGTCCAGGATAACCGTAAGCGATTTGCTTTCCGCTACTGGTGTTTCAGGACCGGCTGCGGGCATGTTCAATTTGGTGACCACCGGCTCGGCCAGTGAGGTAGTGAAGATGAAGAATGTAATCAGAAGAAAGCCCAGGTCCACCATCGGGGTCATGTCTACATTCAATTTTACGTGCTTTCTTTTCTTGTCCGAATGCCTGTTGGAAGGCGGGATGATTTCTGCCATAAGCGTGGTTTTCCGTGAGATGCGGGAGGGAGTGAGTTTTCACACGGAGGACGCTGTTGAGAGGATAACCGATAACCGACAACCGAAGGAAGCTCTCAGGGTCAGTCATCTCTTATCGGTCATCGGTGGTCGGTGGTCGGTTATCGTTCTTTGAATTATCTTACCCCCGAAATGGCTTTACCAGGCTTGGAGAAAATACAGGTGACGGATTTCCTGAAGGCGAACTTTAACACGAGGATGGCCGGGGTTGTGTGCGTGCTGCTGGCGCTGCTCAACAAATCGCTGGTGGCCTGGCTGCATACGGACCTGGAAGGCGACAAAGCACTTTACCTTCTTCTTTCCCAAAGCATACTTGAAGGACACCTGCCGCTGGAACCAACGGGATATGCTTCTTCAGGTGAGTTCCTATACAAATACAACGGGGCCATCGTATCGCCGCTTTATACCTGGCTGGCTGTTCCTGCGCTGTATCTCACCAGGTCCTTTACTACTACTTCTATAATTATCGATGTGCTGTCGTGGGCAGTGTTCTTTACAGGAATGTACCGGTTTGCACTGCTGATACTGCGGCAGCGGTGGGCCGTGAACGTAATGGTGCTTTGCTGCGGATTTTTTCTTTACCCGCACGAGTTGCAGTCAGGACCGAAGGACACACTGGCTGTCGGACTGATACT
>DASWNB010000147.1:0-4802 GCA_036399455.1 Flavisolibacter sp.
TTTTTCGTAGCCTTTGGGCATGGTGCTGAGCTGGATCTCCGCATTCCTGAACAGGTCGCCGTAGATGTTTTTGAACTTCTTCTCTTTAAGGATGGACTGGAACTCTTCCCAGTTATAATCGATTTCCTGGCGCATGTTGCGGAGCTGTGCGGCTTCGGGCATCCAGAGGCCGCCGCCGATAAAGCTGTGGCCGGGCTCGCAGTGGAAGTAATAGCCTGCGAAGGGTGATTTCCTTCCTCCCTGCTTTATGCTTGCCCCGAAGTTGGTTTTGTAGGGCGATTTATCCTTGGAGAAGCGCACGTCGCGGTTGATGCGGAACAGGCAGTCCTTTGCCTGCAGCGAAGCAATGGAAAGGTCCTTACGGCCCAGGTCACTGATGACCAACTGTATAAAATTCTGGAAGTCTATCCTTGCCGCTTCGTATTCTTTCCTGTGGGCATCAAACCAGGGCTTGTTATTGTTCTTTTTCAGTCCTTTCAGGAACCTGAGTGTTTGCGGTTCAAGCATGAGCAAAGATAGGCTGCGCCGTTTGAGGTTTGAAGTTTGAGGTTGGGTGTTGCATTATCTTCTTTAGCAGTTTTCTCTGTGGCTGGTAGCCAAGGTTGAACCGTAAGACGCGAAGGACGCAAAAACGTACAAAGGCTTTGCGGCACTTGCGTTTAATTAATGAGCGGGGAACTGTACCTGAATAACCTCAAACTTCAAACCTCAAACGGCACAGCCTAGATTCTTCCCCAATTCTCACCACTCTTGATCCTGTACATGGTCATTTCGCTGACGGAGTATTTGTCGGCGAGCTGCTTGATGGTGACCTTGCGGTTTTTGTTATTGAGCTGGTCCTTGATGCGGCGTACCTGGGCAGCGTTCAGCTTGAGGCCTACTTCGCGGGTAGCCTGCTTTTTCTTGTAGGCGATCTTGGCCGGGCTCTTCTGCTGGTGGCCGATCATATCCTCAAGGGTTGCCCACCGCAGGTTCTTTACGCGGTTGTCCAGCTTGTTGTGATTGATGTGGATGACATATTTGTGTTTGGGCGAAGGCCGCTTCAGGAAAAGCTTGGCCAATTCACGATGGATGTACAACGTGCCCTTGTGGCCCGGGCGATGCAGGTTCAGTGTACGGTAGCCCGTGGTGAGCGAACCGTTCAACAGCTTGCCGTCCTCCAGCACATCCTTCTTATAACTCGCTATACGCCCATGCGTCGATACTGCGTATCGGTTTCTTAATTCCTTGCTTCCGCTAAAGACTAAAGGCTTCCAAACCTCGCCAGTCAATTTCTTGATCATAAATCCACCTTTTTACCGGTCCTATGGTGGCTGTGATATAAGACAGATGGGGAGATTGTATAAAATTTTATGCCTGACTTGTCATCCCTTGTTAATCATTTTGAGGAATTGCTCCTCGCTGATGATCTTAACCGAGGCCATCTTCTTCGCTTTCTCCAGCTTGCTGCCCGCGTCTTCTCCCGCTACCAGGTAGTCCAGCTTTGCGCTTACGCCGGACAGTATCTTTCCCCCGTTCTGCTCTACAAGTTCCTCCGCTTCGCTGCGCTTAAGCTGCGCCATCGTGCCGGTAAACAGGAAGCTAAGCCCCTCGAGGTTACCGCCTGAAGCAAGCTCTTTTTTATCGTTGGTGAGCTGAAGGCCTTCCGCTTCCAGCTCTTCGATAATTTTTATATTATCGTCGTTGCTGAAGAATTGCACTACAGAGCCCGCCACTTTTGGACCCACATCTTCTAAATTTTGTAGCGCTTCTTCATCAAATTTTCTGAGGTCGAGAAGGTGCTCCACGGCGTGCGCCAGGGTCTTGGCCATCGTCTCTCCAACATAGCGGATGCCGAGGCCGAAGATGAGCCGGTGCAGGGGCTGTTTCTTGGAGTTTTCAATGGCCGATAATAGGTTGTCGATGGATTTCTTTCCGAAGCCTTCCATCTCGTTCATCTCTTCCACACGGGTATGCAGCAGGTAAATGTCCTGGAGCGAAGTGAGCCAGCCGAGCTTGTTGAACTTCTCAATGTTGGCAACACCAAGTCCGCGTATATCCATGGCGTCCTTGCTGGCAAAATGTATCAGCCGCTCCAGCACCTGCGCCGGGCAGTTGATGTTGGTACAGCGCCAGGCGGCCTCTCCTTCTATCCGATATAATTCGTCCTTGCAGGAAGGGCAAAATTTGGGAAATACTATCGGTTCCTCATCACCGGTACGAAGCTCATCGAGCGCCTTTACGATGTAGGGAATTACGTCACCGGCTCTTTCCACCAGGATAGTATCACCTTTGCGCAAATCCTTTTCGCGGATCACGTCCTCATTAAACAGCGATACCGAGCTGACCGTTACGCCACCGATGTGCACGGGCTCTATCTTGGCCACGGGACCGATATTGCCGGTCCGGCCTACCTGGTAGTCCACGTCCAAGAGCTTGCTTGTGGCCTGCCTTGCCTTGAACTTGAATGCCATTGCCCACCTGGGGTGATGCGTGGTCATGCCCATGCGGTCCTGCAGCTCGTATTCGTTCACCTTGATCACCATGCCGTCTATCTCGTAAGGCAATTCATCCCGCTGCGCCTCGAACTCCAGGCAGTAATCAATCACCGCCTGTATGCCCTTCAGCACTTTCTTCTCCCTATCCGGACTCCTGAAACCAAGATCCCAGAGCATTTCCAGCGTTTGAGAATGGGTAGAGAGAGGGACAACCGATGAGCGACCACCGACCACCGAGGGTTTATTCGTTTGTCGGTTACCGGCCGTCGGTTGTCCTCCATCGGTTATCGGTTGTCGGTTATCGGTTGTCGTATAATAGCTTACGTGGTATGTAAATGCTTCGAGTTTCCTCCGTTTTACCTCCAGCGGATCTTTTATACGAAGCGTGCCTGCTGCGGCATTGCGGGGATTTGCAAGGGGAGGAATTCCCTGCTCGGTCAACTGGTCGTTGAACTGCTTGAAATTATTCTTGTTGATCAGCACCTCGCCGCGTATCTCCACCGTTTCAAGGCCATAATCCGAAAAACGGGCGGAAAGCGGGATGGTACGGATCTGCTTTATGTTGGGAGTGATGTCGTCGCCGTGAACGCCGTCGCCGCGGGTAGCGCCCCGCACGAGCCGGTCATTTTCATAAATAAGGGAGATGCTGGCCCCGTCGAATTTAGGTTCTACACAGTATTCCAGCTCATCCCTGCCCGTTAGTTCGCGGGCCCTGCGGTCAAAATCGATGAGGTCTTCGCTGTTGTAGGAATTATCCAGCGAAAGCATGGGCACCAGGTGCTGCACCGTTGGGAAATCCTTCGTCAGTCCCTTGGCCACTCTTTGCGTAGGAGAATCGGGTATGATAAGATCCGGGTTCTCCGCCTCCAGCGATTCCAGTTGCTTGTACAGCGAATCATACTCGAAGTCCGAAACCAGCGGATCGTTCAGGATATAGTAGCGGTACTCGTGGAAGTGCAGCACTTCGCGCAGTTCGTCAATATTCTTTGCCGTTACTTCCCCGGCCTTTATCCTTTTGAGAAAATCGTCCGTTTGCTTTTGCAGCCGTTTGATCTTGTCGGTCATAGCGAGGGCAAGATAGGAGATATTGTTTGAGGTTTGAAGTTTGAGGTTTGATGTTAGGAGAGGCGTTGAGAGGGAATTTGGAATTGGGGAATTAGGGGGATTAACCGCCAGGACGCAAGGAGGATAAGAGATAAGAGACAACCGACAACCGACAACCGACCACCGACTGCGTGAAATTCTCGCGTCTTGGCGTCCTGGCGGTTAATCCTTCCCGTCGGTCATCGGTGGTCCATTATCGGTCATCCGTCTCAACAAATTTCCTCCCACTAATGTGTAATTAGTACATATTGTATATCTTAGTCCCACAATTGCTTGTTATGAAGAGACTGCTGCTTTTATGTATGGCCGTGATGGCCGAGATGACCGGCTCCGCCCAATTACTTAGTTGGACACCTTCTTTCCCGGTGGAGAATAATCCTTCGCAGACACTGGTGATTACGATGGATGCCTCTAAAGGTAATAAAGGATTGCTGAACCACACAGCCTCCGACGTTTACGTTCATATAGGCGTCATCACCAACATGAGCACCTCTTCCGGCAACTGGCGCTACGTACGCAACTTCAACACACCCGATAACCAGGTGTTCACCACGCCTATACCGCAGCTCCAGGCGACCTCCATCGGCGGCAACAAATGGCAGTTTACCATCACCGGCAGCCTTCGCACCTACTTCGGCATGACCGACCCCGCGGAGACCATCCAGAAAATAGCCATCCTCTTCAGGAGCGGCAACGGCTCAAAAAAGCAAACGAACAGCGACGGCAGCGATATGTACATTCCCGTATACAGCAGCACAAGCCTGGCTGTAAGAGTGGACCAGCCCTTCTGGGAGCCGCGCTACTACCCCATCCCCGAAAGGCAGAACTGGTCCGTAGGCAGCGCCTTCACCATAACGGGTAACGCCAACCGTACTTCCGACATGAAGCTGTATCATAACGGCAACCTCATTGCAAGCCAGAACGGTGTACAGACCCTCAGCGGCAACAGCACCGTAACCGCCACCGGCAACCAGCAGATAGTGGCAGAAGCTATCGAGGGAGCTACCGTAAGAAGGGATACCATCAACATATTCGTGGCGCCTGCCAGCTCACCCACCGCCCCACTGCCCGCAGGGCTTAAGGACGGCATCAACTACGAAGCAGATGCCACAGCCGCCACACTGGTGCTTCATGCGCCGGGCAAGAACCTGGTAACCGTAATGGGAGATTTCAACAACTGGGTTCAGAACAACAACCATATTCTCAACCGCACTCCCGATG
>DASWNB010000148.1:0-1687 GCA_036399455.1 Flavisolibacter sp.
TTTAAAATGGAGAAAGTAAGGCAACTGATAGCTGAGGGGAGGGAGAAGGAATTAGGGGTGAAAGGTAAAAGGTGAAAGGCATCGGCTCGCAGCTAACAACTCATAGCTCGCAGCTTTCCCGGTCATCGGTGGTCCCTTAACGGTTGTCTTCCCTCCATGCAGCGCTGTCAGCTTCCTGGTTGTCAAGCATTCAAATTGCTTTATGAAAAAACTGCTTTGCCTGCTGGCATTCTCCCTGTTCCTGCTCGGCTGCGAAAAGGATAAATCGCTGGAATGTGTTGATTCGATTGTATTCTGGGGCGGAGACCCGGCCGCCGACGGCATGGGCTGGTACCTGTCCGATGGCCGCGGCAGCGGCAACAACTATTATGTCGATGATCTTCCTGCGGAGTTCCAGACCGACAGCCTTCCCGTTAGGGTTTGCCTTGTTAAAACGGGTAAAAAGCGCAACTGCTTTTGCCTAACCCGCCCTCCGGTACATCGTATTAAACACATTTCGAGGAGATAGAAAATTAAACCGCCAGGACGCCAAGACGCGGGAAAGGTAAAAGGCGAAGGGCATAAGGTAGAAGGCTTCACTCGCAACTCATAGCTCAAAACTTCTCTTCGGTTATCGGTTGTCTCTTATCGGTCATCGGCCGATAGGCGGCGCAGCTAATAACCTCGCAGCTTCCCCAACTACTCCTCAATCCTAAACACATCCCTGTCCTTCCAGAACGGGAACTTCTCTCTTACTTCAGCCAACTGTTGTTTGTCGAGCGTTAATGTATGAATGTCTTCTTCGTGGGCTTTGTGGTACAGGACGGCGCCCATGGGGTCGACGATCATGCTGTCGCCGCTGTAGCGGTGGCCGTTGCCGTCTTCGCCAACGCGGTTCACGCCGATCACGTAGGATTGGTTTTCTATGGCGCGTGCCTGGAGCAGGGTTTTCCAGGCATGATTTCTTTTTTCGGGCCAGTTGGCTACATAAATCAACAGGTCGTACTCAAGGCCGGCATCCTGCTCCGCGGAGGGCGACTGGCGTGCCCATACGGGGAAGCGCAGGTCGTAGCAGACCTGGAGGTTGATCTTCCAGCCGTTTACCGAAGCCACCAGGCGCCGGCTGCCGGGAGTGTAATGTTTATCCTCACCGGCAAAGGCAAACAGGTGCCGCTTGTCGTAATATCCATATTGGCCGTTGGGAAGCATCCATATCATGCGGTTGAAATAATTTCCCTCTTCTTCTATAATGACGCTGCCGGTAAGAACTACTTTCTTCTGAGCGGCCATTCTCTTCATCCACTGAACGGTGGTGCCGTCCATGGTCTCCGCCAGCTCCGAGGGCTTCATGCTGAAGCCGGTGCTGAACATCTCGGGGAGGATAATTACGTGTGTGCTTTGCTGTAAGTGGTTGATCTTCTGCTCAAGCATCTCCAGGTTAGCCTGCCTGTTCTCCCAGTGCAGGATCGTTTGAATAAGCGTACAGGTTAGTGGTGCCATATTGCAAAAAAAATGAATTAATCGCAGCCCCGGCAGTCAGGCACTGAATTTGTGCACTTTTTTAACCCTTAACCTCTACGCAATGAGAAAATTTTACGTTACTGCCCGGGTTCTGCCCGTGCTCCTCTTCAGCCTGTTCTTTTCTTTTTCCCAAGCCCAGCCTGTTATCGGCTACCAGTCGCTTATCACCGGGCTTACTCAGCCGGTT
>DASWNB010000149.1:0-5112 GCA_036399455.1 Flavisolibacter sp.
GTAAGGCTCAAGGCCGGGCTGGTATCAGGCGCTACCGCCCTGCCCGACACGTCGAACGGGTTTACCATCCGCAAGAACGTATTCTCCGGCAAGGCCTTCGCTACCGTGAGCATCAATACCGACGTAAAGATCATCGCCCTGAACGTGAACGCTTTTGCCATTAACCAGGGAGAAGGCACCGCCGAAGTGGTGAGTTTCCAGGCTACGGTAGATGCGCCGCGCCTCAAGACCGTAGGCTCGTCCAAAACCTCCGGCAAGGTAGCCCTTACCGAAGCCGACATCGTGGTAAGCGCCGGAAGGGGATTGAAAGGTCCCGAAAACTGGAAGATGGTGGAAGAGCTGGGCGACCTGCTCGGCGCCGCCCTGGCGTGCAGCCGTCCCGTTGCCGATGCCCACTGGCGTCCGCACAACGAGCACGTGGGACAGACAGGTATTGCCATTGCTCCCAATCTTTATATAGCCATAGGCATCAGCGGCGCCATCCAGCACCTGGCGGGGGTTAACCGCAGCAAGGTGATCGTGGTGGTGAACAAGGACCCTGAAGCGCCTTTCTTCAAGGCTGCCGATTACGGCATTGTAGGCGATGCCTTTGAAGTGGTGCCTAAGATGATCGAAGCGGTAAAGAAGGTTAAAGGCGTATCTTAGTCTAAGTCGCAAGCCCTAAGTCTTAAAGTCCTAAGCTGAAAGTTCAAGCTCATAGACACGACTTATGACTTCCAACTTATGACTTAGACCTCGGACGTCTTTCAACTATATAAATAAACCTTTTATGAAGCTCCTGTTCTGCCTGCTCGCGGGAATGCTCTCGCTGGGCCTTGCCGCCCAGAAACCGTTTGAGGGAACCATCCGGTATAAGCTAACCATGACCGGCCTGTCGGACCCGATGAACATCAGCATTTTCTTCGGGCCGGGCAAGGCGCTGCTCCGGGTGGAACAGGAGAAAGGCATGGTAATGGACCCGGACATGCTCATCGACCTGGACTCGGGCTATGTGCATAGGCTGAATGCGGGGTCGAAGACCTACAAGACCAAAAAGCTGCGATCTTTTGAGGATAAACCACAGGTTGCGCCGGGTAACAGGACCATCCTGGGTCATGCCGCAACGGGGGTGAACCTGGGGGAGGTCAGCGGTTCGATGAGTTTCCTACGCCTGATGAGCATAGCCGACAAAGCAGTGGTCTATACCGCCAACGACCTGCTGTTCCCCGTACCTGCAAAATACGAGCAGAACGCGGAGCTGATGTTCGTGCACAAGGGCCATATTGTCCTGGGCGGGGAATTGACCATGGGCATGGGCAACGACTATGGGGATGAGGATGAGGGCAGCGACAAAATGCCCAGTATCTCCCTTGAAGCGCTGGAGATCATTGCCCGCCCGGTAGATCCTGCGCTGCTGCGCATACCGGCGGATTATGTAAAATGGAGCAGGGAAAGGATGCAAATGCATTGGGACAGCACGTCTGTAGACACGGCTATGATATGGGACTCGGCCGTAGTAAAGATAGATACGGCTTATAGCATGGACTATGAAGTTACTCCGCCTCCCCCGCCCAAAGCGCAGGTGAAAAAAGCCCCCGCAAAGAAGCCTGCCGCGAAAAAACCTGCCACGAAAACCGGCACTTCAGGCACTAAAAAGCAGGCGGCAAGAAAGCCCGAATGAGCTTTGTACTGAACACTTTTTGGTGCAAACTTTATTTATATATGTCATTAAAATGAAAGCCTTAAATTCGTACGCCTATTTAAAAGGATAAATCAGGTTGTTTGACTCATGAAGAAAATTGAATTGGAAATTGTGGCTCTTTCGCACAGCATTACCCAAACCCATTCTTACGCTGTGGTCTTAGGAGAAGTGAACGGGTTGCGCAGGCTCCCCATCGTCATCGGGGGATTTGAAGCCCAGGCTATTGCCGTGGCGCTGGAAAAGATGCAGCCCAGCCGTCCCCTTACCCACGACCTGATGAAGAATTTCATGACCGCCTTTAACATCGAACTGCACGAGGTGATCATTTCCGACCTCCAGGAAGGCATCTTTTACTCCAAGCTCGTCTGTTCCTCCGATAACGATACCATAGAGATCGATTCCCGCACCTCCGACGCCCTGGCGCTGGCGGTACGCTTCGGCTGCCCGGTTTACACCTACGAGCACATCCTGGAAAGCGCAGGCATACTGATGGAAGACCCCGGCACTGCCAAGAAGCGTAAGACTACCATCACCACCACCGGCGAGGAAGAACGCGGCAAGGACGACCTCAAAACCCTTACCCTCGAAGAGCTCAATACCCTCCTCAACGACGTGCTGGAGCAGGAAGATTATATCCGCGCCATCGCCATCCGCGACGAGATCAACAGCCGGAAGAAGCAGGGGTGAGAGAGGGGTGGAAGGCAAAAGGCGAAAGGCAGAAGGCAGTTCTTAGCCGAAAGCCCTAAGTCGAAACTCAAAGCCCTTACCCTTGAACCTTACACCTTACCTTATACCTTTAATCTTACACCTTTTACCTTATACCTTCCACCTCACAACCTTACTCGTGGTTTCCTTCCCCAACTGCAAGATCAACCTAGGCCTGCGCATCCTTCGAAAAAGGGAGGACGGCTTTCATGACCTTGAAACGGCTTTTTATCCCGTAGCCATACAGGATGCCCTGGAAATCGTCAGGAATCCCTTGCCGGGAGCAGATGGAGTAGATCTTAGGGTAACAGGACTGGCGGTGGACGGCCCCCCCGAAAAGAATATCTGCGTAAAGGCATGGCATCTCCTTAAAAAAGACTTCAGCGGGCTTCCGCCGGTGATCATGCACCTGCACAAGCTTATACCCTCCGGTGCAGGACTGGGCGGCGGCAGCGCCGACGGCGCTTTTACCCTTCTTGCCCTCGATAAAAAATTCAGGCTGGGACTTTCCCGCGAAGCCCTCCTCTCCTACGCACTGTCCCTCGGCAGCGACTGCCCCTTTTTCATCCTCAACAAACCCTGTCTCGCCGCCGGCCGTGGAGAAGAAATGGAGCCCATCGCTCTCGACCTCTCCCCCTACCAAGTTGTGATCGTAAACCCACACATACCCGTTTCCACCGCCTGGGCTTTTTCGCAGATCAGGCCTGCGGCCGATGGGCCTTCCGTACACCAGGCGCTCCAGCAACCCATCTCCCACTGGAAAGATGGCCTCGTCAACGACTTCGAACCCGCCGTCTTTGCCGCCCACCCCGAGATCGCCCAGATAAAGCAAACCCTCTATGCCCACGGCGCTCTCTACGCCTCCATGAGCGGCACCGGCTCCACCGTGTACGGGATCTTCGAAAAAGAGAACCTCCCGGCATTCGGCTTCCCGGAACATTATTTTGTGAAGACAGTTTAGGTTTCACGCCTTGTCCCGCAGCAGGCGGGAAAGGCGCAAAGAAAGGCTAACCGCCAGGACGCCAAGCGCGAGCAGAACGGATAAGAGACGACCGGCCATACTAAAGCTTCTCTTCTTTGCTTTTCGCGCCTTGGCGGTTAATCCTCGCGTCTTGGCGCCTTGGCGGTTAATCCTCGCCACAGGCGAGCAGGATTTTCATTAAATTTGCTGCAGATGAACCTCATCCCTCCATATTTCCTTTCGCTCAACCTCGACCTGCTGAATCACTGAAGGGGTTAACATCTCCGTTTACGGCATTCTTCTCTGCTTTTTAATTGGTTCCGCTTTGCGGGATGGTTCAATTCCTCACTTTCAAAATTTACTATATGAATTCAGCTACCGGCGTAGCCACACATACACGGCATTATCTTGAACTGGAAGAGAAATACGGCGCACATAACTACCACCCCCTTCCCGTGGTGCTTACACGTGGAGAAGGCGTTTTCCTGTGGGATGTGGATGGAAAGCGCTATTACGATTACCTCAGCGGCTACTCAGCCGTGAACCAGGGCCACTGCCATCCTAAAATCGTAGAAGCGCTCATCGGGCAGGCGCAGCGCCTCACCCTCACCAGCCGTGCCTTCCACAGCGACCAGATGGCCGAATACACCGAATTCATCACCCGCTATTTCGGGTACGACCGCGTGCTGCCCATGAACACCGGCGTTGAAGCCGTGGAAACCGCTATTAAACTTGCCCGCCACTGGGGCTACCTCGTCAAGGGCATCCCCGACCAGCAGGCAAAGATCATCGTCTGCACACAGAACTTCCACGGACGCACCTCCGCCGTCATCTCCTTCAGCACCGACCCTGCGGCCTATAAGAATTTCGGTCCTTACATGCCCGGCTTTATCCAGATACCTTATAACGATACGGAAGCCCTGCGCCAGGCCTTGCAGGACCCCACCGTAGCAGGTTTCCTCGTAGAACCCATCCAGGGTGAAGCCGGCGTTGTGGTTCCTCACGAAGGCTATCTCCGCACCTGTTTCGACCTGTGCCGCGAAGCCAACGTGCTGTTCATGGCCGATGAAATACAAACCGGTCTTTGCCGCACCGGCCGCCTTCTCGCCTGCGATCATGAGGGGGTTCATCCCGATATTCTTATCCTGGGCAAGGCGCTTAGCGGCGGGTTTCTTCCCGTAAGCGCCGTACTGTCCAGCGACGAGATCATGCTCACCATCAAGCCAGGCGAGCACGGCTCCACCTACGGCGGCAACCCTCTTGCCTGCAAAGTGGCCATCGCCGCTCTTAAGGTGCTGGAAGAAGAACATCTGGCGCAACGCGCCGAAGAGCTGGGCCAGCTTTTCCGCGAAAGCCTCCAAAAAATCAACTCGCCCTATATCAAAACCATCCGGGGCAAAGGGCTTCTCAACGCCATCATCATCGAGCACCCGGACAAGGAAGCAGCCTGGAAACTCTGCCTCGACCTCAAAGAAAACGGCCTCCTTGCCAAACCCACCCACGGCGACAAGATCAGGCTGGCTCCCCCGCTGGTCATCACCCGCGAACAGGTGGAAGAAAGCGTAGGGATCATTGAGGAAGCGGTGAAGCGTGAATGGTGAATGGTGAATGGTGAATGGTGAATAAGGTCGTTTATTGAGGACGTTTTTCAGTGATAGAGGCTTGCTTTAATACTCAATCTTCAATGCTCAATTTTCAAGTACGTTCTTGAAAATTGAGCATTGAATATTGAGTATTTTTTAATGAATGCCTGCCGAGGGAAGCT
>DASWNB010000150.1:0-4248 GCA_036399455.1 Flavisolibacter sp.
ATATTCAAAGTTTAGGGCTTAAAAAACAAAGACAGCAGGAGCGTGTGTTCCTGGCCGAAGGTCCCAAGATAGTGGCCGAGCTTCTTCACCTCGTTCCTGAACGCTTCAGGGCTCTTTATGCCGTGGAGGATTGGGCAAGGGAAAACGCTTCACTGCTTTCCCATCTTCCCGTCACCACCGTTACTCCCGGCGAGCTGGAACGCCTCTCGCAGCTCCAGGCACCCAACCGCGTGCTGGCCGTCCTCGGGCAATTTGAAAGCCGCCCGCCCGACGGCTCTTCCTTTACGCTTTACCTGGACACCATCCAGGACCCCGGTAATTTCGGCACCATCGTACGCATAGCGGACTGGTTCGGCATCGGCCACATGGTTTGCAGCAGCGGCTGCGCCGATCTCTATAACCCCAAGGTGGTGCAATCTACCATGGCTAGCATCGCCCGGGTAAATGTGCACTACGACGAGGAAGGCTCCTGGCTGGAAGGCCGGAAAGGACCGGTATATGCAGCCACCCTCGGCGGCTCATCTCTTTACAAAGAACCCCGGACAACGGAAGGCGTGCTCATTATCGGCAACGAATCGAAAGGCATCAGCCCCTCCATTCTTTCCAGTGCCACGCGCCAACTGACCATCCCCCGCAGGGGAGAGGCCGAATCGCTCAACGCGGCCGTAGCCACGGGCATCATCCTGTCGCACCTGCTAAGTTGAACCACTCGAAGAAGCGCAAGGACATTTCACGCACTTGTCCCGCCTGCTGCGGGACAAGTGCGTGAAATGTCTTTGTGCTTATCACTCTAACGGAAATGAATGGCTTTTATTGGCTGGATCCTTTTTACCAGTAGGGAAGGAATTAAAAGGACCAGGAAGGAGATCACCAGCGTGCCTGCGCCAACGGCGGCTACCTGCCACCACTTTACCTGCATCACGGCCTTGTCCATGTAATAGGCGTCTTCAGGAAGACGGATAATACCTGTTTGCGTTTGTATCCACGTCAGCAGCAGGGCCACGCCTATGCCCAATACGATTCCCAGGAAGGTTATTAGGGAGGAATGATGAAGAAAGATCTTTTGTATGGACCAGTCGCTGGCGCCCAGCGCCTTGAGCACCCCGATCATCTGCACCCGTTCCAGCACCAGGATGATGAGACAGGTAATGAGATTTATGACGGCAATGATGATCATGATGACGATGAGCACCGCGCTGTTGGTATTGGTCACTTCCAGCCAGTCGAATATGTTGGGCTGCAGCTCCTGTGCCGTGCGGCTTTCCCAGTGCGGGGGAAAATGGGTATTCTCGAAAATGGAATCACTCGCAGCGGCCATGTTCTCGTAGTTGTCCAGGAACACTTCGTAGCCTCCTATCTGCGAATCATCCCAGTTGTTCAGGCGGCGCAGCAATCCTATATCTGCCAGCGCAATGGTCTTGTCGTACTCCTCGATGCCGGTCTTGTAAATGCCCACGATCTTCAGCTTGCGTACCCGCATGGACTGGTCGGGTTGTATGAAGTAGATGAGAAGCGATTCGTTCAGCTTCAGCTTTAGCTGCCGCGAGGTATAGGTGGAGACGACGATCTCGTTGGCATAGCTGCTGTCCTGGAAACCTATCCACCGGCCTTCCTGGAGGTAGGATTGCAGCCGGTTGAAGTGAAAGGTGCTGTCGACTCCCTTGAGCAGGATGCCTTCTATCTCTTCTTCGGTCTTGAGTATGGCATTTTTGGTGGCAAAGGGATGGATGGCCCTTACGCCGGGTATTTTCTTTACGTCGGCCACCAGCGAATCGTTCTTTTCGATGGGCTCCTCCTCGGAAAGGGCCGTTTTCATGGGCTGGCGGTACTGGATGCGTACATGGCCCCAGAAGCTGAACACCTTTTCACTGACGGTTTCCCTGAAGCCGTTCACCACGGACAGGGTGATGATCATTACCGCCACGCTGATGACGGTAGCGGCTACCGAAAGCCGTATGATGAACCTCGAAAATGATTTCTGCCGGTTAAAAGCAATGCGCCGCGCAATAAAGGAGGAGATGTTCACAATAAAAAGTTATAGTACTGCCGTTATCAACAAACCTAAAATTGAATTAAAGCGTCTTTATCCGGCGTTCAAAATTAACCTGTCGCGACTAAATAGCTTATTTTTAAAATTGATGAAACTGATTTCCTCCCTTTGCCTCTTCTTTTTGGCTCTTGCCTGCTCCGCACAGCAGGGCCCGGAAGGGGCGGATATCCGCTCTGTAAAACTTTACCGCTCGGGCGACCAGACCTCCTTCCCGGCCATTGTGCTCGGCAGCAGCGATGCGCTGGAGCTTCACTTCGACGACCTGGGCAAGGATGTAAGAAGCTACTACTACACCTTCCAGCTTTGCAATGCGGACTGGACACCCAGCATGCTCAATTCCTTCGAGTATATCAAGGGATTCCAGAATGCCCGCATCAGCAACTACCGCAGTTCTTCCATTTCCACAACCCAGTACGTGCATTACTGGGCCAACATACCGGACCGCAACACCACGCCCACAAAATCGGGCAATTACCTGCTGAAGGTTTTCCTGAACGGCGATACGTCGAAGCTGGCCTTTACCCGTCGCTTTGTGGTGGTGAGCAGCCTGGCAACCGTGGCCGCACAGGTGCAGCAGCCTTTCAACGCCAGCCTTTTCCGCACGGCCCAGAAGCTGCACATAGCGGTGCAGACCGACAGGCGGGTGCAGGTATTCAGTCCCAGCGACCTGAAAGTGGTCATTCTCCAGAACAACAACTGGCGCACATCGGTGCTTGTTGACCGTCCCACCATTTCCCGCGGCAATTACTATGAATACAGCGACGAGGCATACACGGCCCTTCCCGCTGCCCGTGAATTCCGCTGGGTGGACCTTCGCAGCCTGCGCCTCCGCAGCGACCGCGTGACGGACATCGAGAACCGGCAGGATACTTCACACATCTATGTAAAACCCGACGGCAGCCGTTCCGGCCAGACCTACTTCTACTACCGCGACCTGAATGGCAGCTATACCGTTGAGACCATGGAAAATGTCAATCCCTTCTGGCAGGGCGACTATGCCTACGTGCATTTCACCTACTTCCCGCCGGGCAATAAGGAACTCCCCGGCAATGACGTGTACATGTTCGGCGAGCTGACCTCCTATGCCGGCGACACTACCGGCCGCATGAGCTTCAACACGGACAAGGGCGCCTACGAGAAAACCCTCTTCCTGAAGCAGGGCTTCTATAACTACTCCTATACAACCCTTCCCCGCAACGGCATCGGCCGCCCCGACTTCAGCCAGACCGAAGGCGACTACTGGGGAACCGAAAACAGCTACGTAGTGCTGGTGTATTATCGTCCCTTTGGAAACAGGGCGGATGAATTGATAGGCTATACGGCGCTGAACTCGGTGTTCCAGCGGTGAATGGTGAATGACGTGAATCGTCAATCGTCAATCGTCAATCGTCAATCGTGAATAGGTCGTTTATGATGCGATCATTCGTGCATCCGCGGAACGCAGTTGAGAGTCGAGAATCGAGAGATACAAAAAACTGCCTGCCAAGGAAAAGCATCCGACTCCTTAACGACCCATTCACGATTGACGATTCACGATTCACGTCACTGATTGCCTCTTTTTCGGGGAAACTGATACAGGAAGTGATGGCGGATAGGTTCGATCTTTATCCTGTAAAAAAAGAGCAATGAAAACAATCGCCATCATCGTGTTCGATGACTTTACGGACATCGACGCCTTTCTTCCCTGGGACCTGTTCAACCGTGTACGCCTGACGGACAAGGAATGGAAGGTAAAGTTCCTCGGTACAAAACCGGTACATCATTCCGTCTGCGGCATAGAGCTGAAGACGCACGGCCTCGTAGAGGAAGCAAAGGATGCAGATATCGTCTTTTTCTCCAGCGGGTCCGGTACGCGGAAGCTGTATAAAGACGCGGCCTACCTGGAACGCTTCAGCCTTGATCCTTCGCGGCAGGTCATCTGCTCCATGTGCTCGGGCGCCCTGGTGCTTGCCGGCCTTAATTTGCTGGAAGGACTTACCGCCACCACATACCCCACGGCCATGAACGAGCTGAGGACAATGGGAGTTGAAGTGCTGGACGATCAATACCTGGTAACGCATGGCAATATTGCAACGGCCGCCGGCTGCCTCGCCGCCGTGGACCTCGTAAGCTGGTGCCTGTCGAGAGCTATCGGAAGCGATGCCGCTGAAAAAGTGATTGCTTCCGTGCAGCGGGTAGGACAAGGACAGGTGTGTGCT
>DASWNB010000151.1:0-6605 GCA_036399455.1 Flavisolibacter sp.
CCTCGTTCTTTACGTCGGACTCTGTGAGGAGGCCTATCTTGACAAACTGGCGGGTGGCTTCGTCGCCCACCAGTTCAGTGTAATCCACTATGGAAATGCCGGGCTTGAGTATGCTTTTGGCGTAATTGTGCAGGTCCAGGCAGGCGTTGTACACTTCTTTCTGGCGCTGGGTGAATTTGCCGTTTACCGGGATGGTGCGGGTAAGGTCGGCTGCGTAGCCGCCGTAAAGAGCGCCGAAGTCCATGAGTATCAGCTCGCCGTCCTTGCATTCCTGGTTGTTGGAGACGTAGTGAAGGGTCCTGGCGCGGTCGCCGCTGGCGATGATGCTGCCGTAGGCTTCGCCGCTGGCGCGCTGGCTAAGGAAGGAATGGACGATCTCAGCCTCTATCTCGTACTCCATCACTCCGGGCCTGATGAATTTCATCACACGCACGAATGTATTATGGGTGATCTCGATGGCTTTCTTCACCACTTCTATTTCGTGGGGTGTTTTGACGGCGCGCAGTTCCTTCATCAGTTTGGCCGCCCTTTCGTACTGGTGCAGGGGGTAGCGGCTCTTCATTTCGTCAACAAAACGGTAGTCGCGGGTCCTTACGAGGCTGGCCTTGCGGTCGTTCTCGTTGGTGTCCAGGTAGATAGTGTCGGCCAGGTGTACCCATACCTGGAGCAGGGCGTCTATAGTATCCAGCCATACCACCTGGCTGATGCCGCTGATGGCTGTGGCCTCGTTGGCGCGCAGGCGCTTGCCGTCCCATTTTTCTTTTAGCTCATTGGGACGAACCAGCACCAGCACTTCCCTGAACTTTGGGTCTGGATTGTTGGGAAAAAGCACCACCATGGAGTCTTCCTGGGTGACGCCGGTAAGCCAGTATAGGTCGCTGTTTTGTTTAAAGGGATAGATAGCGTCGCCGTTGCTGGGCACTTCGTCGTTGCTGACAAAGATGGCGATGGAATTGGGCTTCATCCTTTCCACGAACCTTTTACGGTTGGTGATGAATAGCTCCTGGTCTAAGGGAAGATGTTTCATGCTGTGGGTTTGTAACGTGGCAAAGTAACCGAAATGCAGAAAATATTCATCAAAATATTATTTGAAACACAACGTTTATTATCTGAACGACAACGGTTTAATATTGTGTACCTGTTACACATGAGTGAGGCACGAATTTATTATATCCTACCTTTGCCGTCTTAAAACAAACGATTGCTTTTTATGTCAGTACCTACTATTTCCTTCTCTACTGAGAACCTGGTGAAGCTTGGCCTAAAGAATACTGAAAGCATTCACTATCAATCGACCCCTGAAGAACTGGTTCAGGATACGCTTCGCCTGGGCGAAGGCGTACTGACCGACTCAGGCGCCCTGGCCATCCGTACCGGTGAATTTACCGGCCGCTCTCCCAAAGACAAGTTCACGGTCAAAGACGAAACCACTGAAAACACCGTGCACTGGAACGAATTCAACATTCCTATTGAAGAAAAATATTTCCACACCATCCACAGGAGGATCATCGAGTACCTGGACAGCCGCCCCGAATTGTGGGTCCGCGACTGCTACGCCTGCGCCGATCCCCGCTACCGCCTCAACATCAGGGTAATCACCGAGAAGCCCTGGACCAACCTGTTTGCCTACAACATGTTCCTGCGTCCCGAAGAAGAGGAACTGGATAACTTCCAGCCCGACTGGCATGTGATCTCTGCTCCCGGCCTTCGCCTCGACCCCTCCGAAACAGGAACCCGCCAGCACAACGGCGCCGTGGTTTCCTTCAAGCACAGGACCATCCTGATTGCAGGTACCGGCTACACGGGTGAAACCAAGAAAGGCATCTTCACCATTCTCAATTACATCCTGCCCCACGAAAAGAATGTACTGAGCATGCACTGCAGCGCCAACATGGGCAAGGATGGAGATACGGCCGTTTTCTTTGGCCTGAGCGGAACCGGCAAGACCACCCTGAGCGCCGATCCAAACCGCAAGCTTATCGGCGATGACGAGCATGGCTGGACCGGCGACAATATCTTCAACTTCGAAGGTGGGTGCTATGCCAAACTGATCAACCTGTCCGAAGAGAAGGAGCCCGAGATCTTCAATGCCATCCGTCCCGGCGCTATCGTGGAGAACATCCAGTTTTATGAAGGCACCAACCGTATCAATTTCGATGATGCCAGCATTACGGAGAACACCCGCGTATCGTATCCCCTGCACTTTATCTCCAATGCGCAGGAGCCTTCCGTAGGCGGCATTCCCAAGAACATATTCTTCCTTACCTGCGACGCCTATGGCGTGCTGCCTCCCATTTCAAAGCTTACACCCGGACAGGCCATGTACCAGTTCATTTCGGGCTATACGGCCAAGGTAGCGGGTACGGAAGCCGGTGTAACGGAACCCAAGCCTACGTTCAGCGCCTGCTTTGGAGCGCCCTTCCTGCCCCTGCACCCCGGCAAGTACGCCGAAATGCTGGGTAAGAAGATGCAGCAGCACCAGGCCAATGTATGGCTCATCAATACCGGCTGGACCGGCGGTCCTTACGGCACAGGCCACAGGATGAAGCTTTCCTACACCAGGGCCATGATCACCGCCGCCCTTGAAGGCAAGCTGGATAACGTGCCCACCCAGGCCGATCCCGTATTTGGAGTAGCCGTTCCTACCGAGGTGCCCGGCGTACCCACGGAGGTGCTGACCCCCAGGAATACCTGGGCCGACAAGGCTGCCTACGACGAGAAAGCAAAGTTCCTGGCCGGCCTCTTTGTTAAGAACTTCGAGAAGTATGCGTCCGGGGTTTCAGAGGAAATCCTGTCCGCTGCTCCCAAAGCATAAGTTTACATTCTGCACGTATGAAGAGCCCCGCTGACGCGGGGCTTTTTAGTTGCGAGTAGTGAGTAAGGGAGGCTGTTAGCTGATAGCCATTAGCTGTTAGCAGAGCAGAACTGGGAAGGAGAGCCTGCGCTAAAGAATGATTAAATAAGATACTGTACTCATAGGCTGAACATTCACAAGCCAATGGCTAACAGCTATCAGCCAACAGCTTTTATCCTTTCCTGCTTTGCATGTCATCGGCGAAAGGCGTTGAAAATGGGGTGAAACGGGTGATGTTGAAGACGAACGGTTTTATGATTTATGTAACTTGTTTTGACGCGGGAGTTTTCTATTTTTATTAGCAGTACTTTTTGATACGCCACAAAATTTTATCAGGCTAACCACCGTTGAAAAGAACCTATGCTCTTCTTCCGCCACCTTCTTACCGCCGCTTTCCTGGTGCAATTTTCAGGACTGCCCCTCCCGAAAGAGGAGGCTGCCGCACCTGTTGCCCTTGCCAGGCCTTCTCTCCCCGCCGTCCGGTCTGAAGACCAGGAGTACATTCCCTGGATCGACGACCGCAGGCTGTTGTGGGAAGACTTCCAGGGCGAACCGAAAAGAAATACCGATGCCGTGGCTTCCACCAGCACCTCGCTGGGAATAGCCTACCAGGTAAAGAATTCAAGCCTTACATACCAGATCACCTGCAAATTCTCCAAGATCAAGTCGTGGGGACTGGTAAAGACCGATTATATCCTGGCGCATGAGCAAGGCCATTTCGATATCACCGAACTCTATGCCCGCAAGCTTCACCAGGAACTCCAGGATTACCGCTTTAATAAAAGGACCTTCCGCAAGGATGTGAACGACATCTACCAGCGCATCGTGAAGGAAAAGGAAGCCTTCCAGGCGGCCTATGACGGCCAGACCGACCACAGCCGCAACCGCAAGCAGCAGATGCAATGGCTGGAAAAGATCGGCAAATTGCTGGAAGAGACGGCGGATTATTCGGCCTATCCGTAGCGGAAAGCAGCGAGTGATTAGTTGCGAGCTATGAGCCGGTTTCAATGAAAATATTCAATATTCAATGCTCAACGCTCAATTCTCAAGTGTGCTCCAAACTGGAAACGTACTTGAATATTGAGCATTGATTATTGAATATTAGTAAAAAGTAATTGCCTGCTACAGGAAAGAATCTTCCACCCGAACACCTTCCGCCTTCTACCCTTTACCTTTCACCTTTAAAACAGTCCATACAGCTGTGCGTCTATCTTGCTGATGATCTTTCCGAGGTCTTCTTCCTTTTCTCCAAACTTGTTGTCGTCGCCGCTGATGATGAGCAGGGGGCCTTCCTTGTAGTTTTCAATCCACTTGTTGTAGTATTCGTTGAGACGCTTGAGGTAGTCAAGACGGATGTTCTCCTCGTATTCCCTTCCCCGCTTTTGTATTTGCCCTACGAGGGTGGGCACGGAGGCCTGCACGTAAATGAGCAGGTCCGGGGGCTGCACCATGGACTTGAGGGTCTGGAAGAAAGTAAAGTAGTTGTCGTAATCGCGTTTGGTCATCAGGCCCATTTCGTGGAGGTTGGGAGCGAAGATGTGGGCGTCCTCGTAAATGGTGCGGTCCTGTATAACTGTTTCGGAGCCGCGGTGAATATCCAGCAATTGGTTCAGGCGGCTGTTGAGAAAGTATATCTGAAGCTGGAAGCTCCAGCGGGGCATGTCTTCGTAAAAATCATTGAGGTAAGGATTGTGGTCAACGTCCTCGAACTGGGGCAGCCATTTATAGTGCTTGCTCAGGAGTTCGGTCAGCGTGGTTTTACCGGCGCCGATGTTCCCGGCCACAGCAATATGCTTTGGTTTTTTTGATTTAGCCATGATGAATACAAGGGTAGAATCCTGTTGTGGTTTAATGCCTCCCCCCGTCCCTGGGGGATAGGCGCACAAATTAGAATTTAAAAATTAAAATTCAGAGATAATTCAACCCGATCATCCCGCGGGCTTCCCTGATGGTTTTACCGGCGCTTGCCCTTGCCTTTTCGGCGCCTTCTTCCATGATTTTCTTCAGGTAGGGCTCGTCTTTCCTGATCTCTACGGCCTTTTCACGTATGGGCGCCACAAAGCGCACCATGTCTTCAGCCAGGTGCTTTTTCATGTCGCCGTAGCGGATGGATGCGTTGTTGAAATCATCACGGTATCTATTAGCCGTTTCCTCCCCGCTTACAAGTTCCATGATAAGGAAAAGGTTGCTGATATAATCGGGCATTTGAGAGTTGGGCTCAGTAGGGCCACTGTCCGTTTTGGCCTTCATTACCTTTTTACGGATCAGGTCATCGTCATCGGCCAGGTAGATGGTGGCGTACTGGTTTTCGCTCTTGCTCATTTTGCCTGCGCCGTCGAGGCTGGGCACCTTTACGAGCTCGGTGCCGAAGTTGAAAGCTTCGGGCTCGGGAAAGAGCTCGCCGTAGCGGTGGTTGAAGCGCTGGGCGAAGTTGCGGGCCATTTCGAGGTGCTGCTCCTGGTCCTTGCCAACGGGCACGTACCGGCCGCGGTGAATGATGATGTCGGCTGTTTGCAGGACGGGATAGGTCAGCAGGCCGGCATTGACGTTCTGGGGCTGCAGCCTGACCTTGTCTTTAAAGGTGGTGGTCTTTTCCAGTTCGCCCTTGTAGGCCAGCATGTTGAGGTAAAGATAGAGCTCGGCTATCTCGGGAACGGCGCTCTGGAGGTAGAGGCAGACCTTAGCGGGGTCGAGGCCGGCGGCGATGTTTTCCGCCAGTACACGGAGCACGCTTTCGCGCAGTTCCTTTGTATCGGGATGGGTGGTAAGCGAATGCCAGTCGGCTACGAAGAAGTAGCATTCATAATCTTCCTGCATACGCACGTAATTGCGCATGGCTCCAAAGTAGCTGCCCAGGTGCAGAAAACCCGTGGGCCGAATACCGCTGACGACAATCTCCTTTTGCATGGGAGCAAAAATAGGGTTTGAGGTTTGAAGTTTGAGGTTTGAGGTTAGGTGTAAGAGTCTTTTCTCCAGTACGTTTCTTTGTGCCTTAGCGCCTTAGTGGTTAACCACTAAGACGCGGAGCTGAAGGCTGCACTGAGAGTAGAGTGTCACACCTAACGAACCTCAAACCTCAAACTTCAAACCTCAAACTGTACTTTTGCTACCAATGGAAGTAACCGATGCGCTAATAGACAAGCTGGCAAGGCTGTCGATGCTGCAATTCAGCGAGGGGGAAAGGGAGGAGATCAGGAATGACCTCCAGAAGATGATCGGGTTTGTGGATAAGCTGAAGGAGCTGGACACCACGGGCGTAGAGCCGCTTCTTTACCTGAGCGACGCACGTAATGTGCTGAGGGAAGATGCCGTTGGTGACGTTCTGCCCAGGCAGGAAGCGCTCAGGAATGCTCCTATGCACGACGGCGTTTATTTTAAAGTGCCGCAGGTGATCCAGAAGCCAAGCCAGTCATAAGTTGTAAGCCGTAAGTCTTAAGTCCGAAGCCAAAAGCTACCGGTTTATGACTTCGGACTTAGGACTTATAACTTACAGCTTATGACTTCATACAAGTGCTATAATTCTTCTAACTTCATTCCATGCAAGGCATCATCCACCTGGAGGGCATCCGCAAGAATTATTTCCTCGGCAAGCAGGTCATCGAGGTGCTCAAGGGCATTTCACTGGATATTAATAAGGGCGAGTACGTGGCGCTGATGGGTCCTTCGGGATCAGGCAAGAGCACCCTTATGAACATACTGGGTTGCCTGGATACTCCTACCGGCGGACGTTACGTATTAAACGGGAAGGATG
>DASWNB010000152.1:0-2718 GCA_036399455.1 Flavisolibacter sp.
AAATGCAATGAAGAAAAAATAAAAACCGGTTGCAAGCCACAAGCTACCTCTAAAATGAAAACCAGGAGAAGCCTTCAGGTCAATGACCTGAAGGCTTTCCTATTGACGGGCTGCTGAAAAATAAAAGCCCGCCGTCGCTAAAGCTATGGCGGGCAGGGTCGGGATGACTGGATTCGAACCAGCGACCCCTACGTCCCGAACGTAGTGCGCTACCGGGCTGCGCTACATCCCGAAATTTAATGGTGCAAAATAAGAAAACTTAAGCACCACCTCCGGTTATCTAAGTTCAATTAATAAAAAAGACCCTGGAACAAACCAGGGCCTTTCTTCAGGTCGGGTGGACAAGATTCGAACTTGCGACCCTCCCGCCACAGGCGGGATGCGCTACCGCTATCCCTGAAGAAGCCAGTGCAATAAGAAATCTAAAGCACCTTCTCTGGTATCAACAATTTCAATTAATAAAAAAGACCCTGGAATAACCAGGGCCTTTCTTCAGGTCGGGTGGACAAGATTCGAACTTGCGACCCCTTGCACCCCATACAAGTGCGCTACCGGGCTGCGCCACCACCCGAGGTTTTTTCCAGATCATCCAAATACCGCTTTATACCTCTTTTTTTGATCCGGAGTTCGAGTTTCATTGCCTCCGCTTTGGAAGCCAACTCGAATATTTTTACTACAGTCCAGGGAATTCCTTTCGAAGTAAAACTACCCTTTCCTGAATTGTGCTCAATTAGTCTTTTTCTACATCGTCGGTGCAACCGCAGTAGTATTTGTTTAGCCTTGCACTAAACAATATATACACATAGCTACTCATCTTCCAACCAGCGACCCTCCCGCCCACAGGCGGGATGCGCTACCGGGCTGCGCCACCAACCGCTCTATTGCCAAAAGGCTGAGCCTCAGGCGAACGAGGGTGCAAATTTAAGGGAATCTGGAATTACAACCACTGTTCGGCTCCGGAAATTTCTGAGCAGGGTGAAAGGTAGAAGGCGAAAGGTAAAGGGCGGCCTGCAAGTTGTTACCGTACAGCTTACTGACTTCTTTCTCTTAAAGCAAGTTTGATTAACCGCCAGGACGCTAAGGCGCAAGGAAGTACAAGTACACGCTCTGTTTTCCTCGCGTCGTGGCGTCCTGGCGGTTATCCTATAAAATCAGGTTCAGACACGTATGCCCATAGGTTGAACAGGAACTGCTATCAGCCGACGGCTATCGGCCATCAGCTTCCCTCATCACCATTGACCAAAACTATTATCTTCGCACCTTAATGAGCATTCTTATAAGGCAAGTTCTGATCATCGACCCCTCCTCGCCTTTCCATCAGCAAACCCTTGATCTGTTCATTCACCAGGGCAGCATCCGCCAGGTAGGACAACTTTCCGTTCAGGCCGATCAAACCATAGATATTCCCGGGCTTCACGCCGCCCCGGGATGGACCGATGTTTTCGCCCATTTTGCAGACCCTGGGCAGGAATACCGCGAAACCCTGGAATCAGGTGCCGCCGCCGCAGCAGCGGGAGGATACACCGATGTGCTGGCCCTGCCCAATACCCAGCCCACTGTACACAACAAGTCTGCGGTGGAATACATCGTACAGAAAAGCAAAACCCTGCCCGTCAGCATCCATCCCATCGGTGCAGTTACCAAAAATACCGAGGGAAAGGAATTGGCCGAAATGTACGACATGCACCAGAGCGGCGCCGTAGCCTTTGGCGATGGCATCTCTCCCATACAATCCTCCGGCCTCCTGCTGAAGGCGCTGCAATACGTAAAGGCCATCCGCAAAACCATCATCCAGGTGCCCGATGACCGCTCCATCAGCACCGGCGGGCTGATGAACGAAGGCGTGGTGTCCACCCGGCTTGGCCTGCCCGGAATGCCAGCCATCGGCGAGGAGCTGATGATCCGCCGCGACATAGAGCTAGCCAAATACACAGGCTCGCGTCTTCACATCACCGGCATCTCCACGGCCAAATCCGCCCAAATGATCCGCCAGGCAAGGGAAGAAGGACTGGAAATAAGCTGCTCCGTTACACCCTATCACCTGTATTTCTGTGATGAAGACCTGGCGGAGTACGATACCAACCTCAAAGTAAACCCGCCCCTGCGCACAAGAGCGGACAGGGAAGCGCTGGTTCAGGCCGTGATCGACGGCACTATCGACTGCATTGCCACCCATCACCTGCCCCAGCATACCGACCATAAGATCGTTGAATTTGAATACGCAGGCTATGGCATGACAGGACTTGAAACAAGTTATGCCGTGCTCCGGACGGCCATTCCGCAACTTTCGCCGGAACAATGCGTGCATCTTTTGAGCATACGCCCCAGGCAGATATTCGACCTGCCGATGCCGTCAATTGATGCGGACAGGCCCGCCTGCCTTACACTCTTCCTGCCCGATGCCTCCTGGACTGTGGGCCGCGGCAACTCCAAATCAGGGAACAATCCCTTCACCGGCAAAGAGTTAAAAGGAAAGCCGGTGGGTATTATTAATAAAGACAGACTATTTTTGAACCAATAACAGATTATGGAACAAAGAAAACCGATCGGCCATGTGGTTGCCGGGCTTATTATTGCAGGAGCCATCATCCTGCTTTCGCTTGCTTTTTCCGGGAACACCGGGGGAATGGGAAGAGGCTGGCTGCCGATACTGATCATCATAGGCGGACTTACCCTTTTTACCAACCTCTACGGTAAGGCGCATGGTTACCAGAATAG
>DASWNB010000153.1:0-3788 GCA_036399455.1 Flavisolibacter sp.
AAGTCGTAAGCCCTAAGTCTCAAGTCCGTTTCCAACCAGGATCACAACGCCTAATTCCTAACTCCCATTCCCAATACCTAATTCCCATACTCCCTTGCCCAATCCTTACTTCCGTTTCAAGCAATTCACCATCTTCCATGACCGCTGCGCCATGAAGGTGACAACGGATGCGTGTTTGTTCGGAGCCTGGTGCGCTGAGGAGGTAACCACGAAGGCGCAGGGGCGCGAAGGCTTCACTAAGGAAGCGGGTGATACGCCTAAAGAACCTCAAACCTCAAACTTCAAACCTCCTTCGGCCGCCGAAGGCTTGCCGCAGGCGCAGCAAACCTGCCTCGACACCGGCACGGGCACGGGACTGCTCTCGCTGATGGTGAGACAGAAGAGTGAGGTGGAGATCGAGGCGGTGGAGATTGATGCCGAAGCAGCGGTGCAGGCGGCAGAGAACGTGGAAGCCTCGGGGTTTGGTGGGATACGCGTGCTGCACCAGGACCTGCGCAGTTTCAATCCGGGCAGGACTTACGATTTCATTATCAGCAACCCGCCTTTTTACGAAGATGACCTGGCATCGGGCAAAGCCCAAAAAGATACGGCGCATCACAGCGGGCACCTGAAGCTCGACGAACTGCTTCTTTTCGTAAAGGGGCATCTTTCACCCAAAGGCAGCTTCTTCCTGCTGATGCCTTACAAAAGACACGATGAGTTGATGCAAAAGCTTCCATCCCACAAGCTTTTCATCTCCCATAAAATCATTGTCCGCCAATCCACCCGCCACCGGCCCTTCCGCCTCATGCTCCGCTGCACTCCGTCGCAAGTTGATAAAATTGAAAACGAAATCAGCATCCGGGACGAAGCGAATAATTATACGGGAGAGTTTGTTGATCTGTTGAAGGATTATTATTTGTATTTGTAAAGGAAGCTGTTAGCTGATAGCTGTTGGCTGGTAGCTTCGAAAACTGCGAGTAAGTCTCAACATTCAACTGAACGATGTTCTTCGCTTACGTGATCTGCTAACAGCTATCAGCCATTAGCCAACAGCTTCTCTCTCACTCCCATTCCGCCCGGGCGGATGCGCTTGCGGAGAGGGGGGAGAAGTGGCCGGACCGGTACTTGTGGTAGGCAGTGATGGCGATCATGGCGGCGTTGTCCGTGCAGTACTCGAAAGGGGGGATGAAGGAGCGCCAGCCGTTCCCGCGGCACATCTCTGCGAAATCTTTTCTGAGGCCGCTGTTGGCCGATACGCCGCCGGCTATGCACAGGTCCGTGATGCCGGTCTGCAGGGCAGCCTTTTTGAATTTGCGGAGCAGGATGGATATGATGCGGTGCTGGATGGAAGCACAGATATCTGCAAGGTTCTTTTGCACAAATTCAGGATCCTGTTTTGTTTCTTTTTGCAGGAAATAAAGAATGGAAGTTTTCAGCCCGCTGAAGCTGAAGTCCAGTCCTTCTATCTGCGGTTCGGGGAAAGAGAACCGTGAAGCATTGCCTTCGCGGGCATATTTATCGATCAGCGGCCCGCCGGGATAGGGGAGGCCCAGCAGCTTGGCGGATTTGTCAAAGGCTTCTCCTGCCGCATCATCCATCGTTTCACCGATCACCCGCATCTTCACGGGGCTTTCCGCTACCACTATCTGCGTATGTCCTCCGCTCACCGTAAGACAGAGAAAAGGAAACTCCGGTCGTTCTTCAGGAATGAGGTTGGCCAGCACATGTGCCTGCATATGGTGCACCGCCACCAGCGGCTTATCAAGCGCCAGCGCCAGTGATTTTGCAAACCCGCTTCCCACCAGCAATGCGCCAATCAGTCCCGGCGACTGCGTAAAGCCGATCGCATCCAGCTCCTCCATACCCACGCCTGCCTGCTCCAGCGCCAGGCTCACCACCGGCACAATATTCTGCATATGCGCCCTGCTCGCCAGCTCCGGCACCACACCTCCATATTTTTCATGCACCTTCTGGTTGGCAATGTAGTTGGAAAGTATCTTCCCATCCCTGCATACCGCCGCCGAAGTCTCATCACAGGAAGATTCGATCGCGAGGATTGTAATCATTACGCAAAGATAGCTGCTGGCGGATGGCTGTTAGCTGTTGGCTGGCGGCCGAAAGCAAAACCTTTCGCTTCTTTTGCGGTTAATACCCTTTAGACATTATTCACAGGCCCTTTCTACGAGGCCTCCGTGGGTGGAAGCGTTCCTGGGGTTAACCGCCAGGACGCGAAGACGCGAGGAGATTTCACGCAAAGGAAGGCAAAGAAACGGTCGTTTGAACTATGGTTTTTTCCTCGTGTTTCTCGCAGTGTTCCGGCGCCTCCGTGGCTACTATCCAGCGAAGAACGCCAAGAAGGGGCGCAAGCTCCCAAAAACCCTAAGGCCGCTTAAGGCCTTCTCTTTGCGCTCGTCTTATGTTTATAACTCCGGAGGTGTGGGAACACAGAAGAAACAGAAAGAGAAAGAGTGCGGTTCAGGCGACCATTTCTTTGCCTTTCCTTTGCGCCTTTCCCGCCTGCTGCGGGACAAGTGCGTGAAATCTCCTCGCGTCTTCGCGTCCTGGCGGTTAACCCAGGAACGCTTCCACCCACGGAGGCCTCGAAGCAAGGGCCTGCGGATAATGTCTAAATGGTATAACTATTATTCAGACAAGGGATATAAATGCTGTACGCAAACAAGGCTAATGGCCAACAGCTATCAGCTAACAGCTTCTCTCAATTGGAACGAATAGCAACTACCGGATCCAGCTTTGCTGCGCGGTAGGCGGGGATGATGCCTGCAATGAGGCCTACGGCGATGCAGATGACAAGGGCCAGGACGAGGATGGTGCCCGAGATGAAGATGGGAAAATCGAAGTTGCTGGTGACGAACCGGGCGCCGGCATAAACCAGGAGCACGCCGATGATGCCGCCTATAAGGCAAAGAAAAGCCGCTTCAAGAAGGAACTCGGTAAGGATGATGGAGCTTTTGGCGCCGATGGCTTTCTTCAGGCCGATCTGGCTGGTTCTTTCCTTTACCGATACGAACATGATGTTGGCTACGCCAAACAGTCCCACCAGCAGCGAAAAGCCGCCGATGATGGCGCCACCCAGGTTGATGCTTACAAAGGCCTGGCTCATAAGGTCGCTGAAGTCATTTACATCGTTGAGGGCGAAGTTTTCTTCCTGTACCGGGCTCAGTTTCCGGATGGAGCGCATCACGCCGAACAGTTCATCTTTCAGCACCTTGCTGCTGATGTTTTCCCGGCCTTTTACCATAATGAGCGGGTCGGAGCGGCGTTCGTCCATTAATGTGCGGGCAAACTGGTAAGGCATCACAAGCGCCTCGTCGAACTGCCAGCCGCCGATCATCTGCCTGCCCTGCTTTTTGATGACGCCCACTATGACGCAGGTCTTGCCCCGGGTGGATATGGAGCGGCCCAGGCTGCGCTCCGCATCGCCAAAAAGCTTTTCGGCCACTTCAAAGCCGATGACTACAGCGTTGGAGCCGCGCTGGAACTCGGCATCGGTGATGAGCCTGCCGTGCTGGATGTCCAGCGGCTGTATGCTGCTGAATTCTTCCGAAACGCCATAGAGGATTACGCCGTCTACGATATTATCCCTCAGCTCCACCTGCCCGCGCATGTTGATGATAAAGGCTGCATGTGCCGCGGTGAAAGAGCGTCGCTTGATCTCCGCCACCTCCTCAAATTGGGGAGAGGGACGTTTTACGTACTTCCACCAGGGATAATCGGGACCGCCGCCGTACTCCCATTTATCTATATAAATAGTGTTGGTGCCCAGTGACTTGATCTCCGATTGTATA
>DASWNB010000154.1:0-8288 GCA_036399455.1 Flavisolibacter sp.
GGATAAAAGGATTGAGGCCCGCCTGGTGCAGCAGTATGTCCTCGATCACAAGGTCCGCCTTGTCGGTGCCTGCGGTCCAGGGAAGATAATCACCGAGTTTTTTTTTCAGGTCGAGCTTGCCCTGCTCGTAGAGCTTCATTACGGCCACGGTGGTGGCGGAAATTTTTGTTACCGATGCCAGGTCATAAATGCTTTCGAGGTGCACGGGCAGCGACGCTTCGTCGTATTCGTAATTGCCGAAGGCCTTGTGGTATTTGATGTCGCCATTATGAACGGCCAGCACCACGGCTCCCGGGAAGGCTTTCTGCGCGATAGCGCTGTTTACTATGCTGTCGATGGCCAGCCAGGCGGGCGACATGCCCACGGGCATCCTGTTGATCACGGTCAGGCCGGTACCGTACCTGATGCTGCAAACCGTTACGGGCAATTTGCCCTTGGCGGTAATGCTGCCCTTCAGGAAATCCGCGGCAGCTTCCTGGAACACCGGCTCGTCCTGGTGAACGGCTACCAGCGTACGGGCGGTACAGAAATTCTTGGCGGCATATACGTTACCGAAAAGGAAGGTGGCCGCATTCAGCTTTTGCAGCCCGCTCCAGAGCTGGACGGCGGCAGGGCTGATCTGGTAGTTGTTGGCGGTCCTGGGGTTGTAGTCGTGTACACCTATGATAACGGCATCGTAGCCTCCGGCGGTTACCTGCCGTATAATGTCGTTTGCCTTTTGTGCATCATCCTTGTAAGAAAGCAGGAAGGTATCGGCTTTGAAGTCGCGGTTCAGCCTCTGGCCAAACTGGTTCAGGCTGGCCGTGCCGATGCCCACGTAAGCCACTTTCCTGTTCTTCATCAGCGCGAACACAGGTGCATCGTTGCGCAACACGGTAATGGCATTGCGGGCCACCTGCCTGTTCACGGCGTCGGTCTTCTGGTTCAGGTCGGCCAGCAGGTTGGTGGTATCCACGAACTGCGCCTTGTTCATTCCCAGGTCGTACTTGGCTTCCAGTATTTTCATCACCTTGCTGTCGATCTGCTTCCACTTCAGCCTTTTCTTCTTTACGGCTGTTTTTACCGCGTTGATGGCGGCGGGAACATCGTCGGGAAGGCAAAGCATGTCGTTACCGGCAATAAGCGCCTGCACGGCGGCTTCGCCGGCAGGATAGAATTTAGTTACGCCCCTCATCTCCAGCGCATCGGTAAAGGTGAGGCCCTTATAATCCATGTCCTCACGCAGCAGGTCGGTCACATTATTTTTTGAAAGAGAGGTAGGGCGATTAGCTGTTTTATCAATGGCGGGAATCGCCAGGTGGGCGATCATCACGCTGCCCACACCATTCCTGAATAACTCCTTGAATGGATAGAGCTCCAGCGAATCAAGCTGGGGCATGCTTTTGCTGATCACGGGCAGGTCCACATGCGAATCTACTTCCGTATCGCCGTGGCCGGGGAAGTGCTTGGCACAGGCCATGATGCCTGCATCCTGCATGCCTTTCATATAGGCAACACCCAGTTTGGCCACCCTGTATTTGTCCTCGCCAAAGGAGCGGAAGCCGATGACGGGGTTGTTGGGATTATTGTTGACATCCACTACGGGAGCATAGTTCACATGAACGCCAAGGCGCTTCATCTGCTCGCCTATGGCAATACCCATTTCATAAACAAGCTGTTCATCGGTAAGTGCGCCCAGCGTAAGCTGGTAAGGAAAATCGATCACGCTGTCCAGCCTCATTCCCAGTCCCCATTCGCCGTCAATGGTCACCATCAGCGGTGTTTTGGCCAGCGACTGGTACAGGTTGGTAAGGTTTGCCTGGCGGACAGGCCCGCCCTGGAAAAAACAGAGCGCTCCCACGTTGTATTTCTTAATCAGGTTAATAACTCCGTTCACATGGTCCTGCGGCAGGTTACTATGCGCCCTGATCACCATCAGTTGCGCAATCTTTTCATCGGGACTCAGCGACTTGAACACGCTGTCTACCCAGGCCTGTTTGGAAAGCCTGCTTGAGTACTGTGCAAAAGAGGAGAAAACAAGTACAAGGGCAAGTGTGGTTAAGAGGCACTTCTTCATACTGGCAAATTAATACAAATAACTTACCAGGGGTTATTGTGGGTGTTAAAAAGAAGCTGATAGCTGTTGGCTGTTGGCTATTAGCCCGATGCGTACAAATTCTTTCTTGACGTTGTTTAAATGTAGAAAATCAGGCGTTACGTCCATCTCGTGGATATCCATTGTGTACACGAATAAGCTATCAGCCAACAGCTAACAGCTAACAGCCATTAGCTTCACTCTTTTATCCATATCCTCACTTCATGCGGAGCGGGCTCGTTTCCTCCGAAATACGGGTACAACTGGTAGCCTTTGGCCTTGGGCGTGGTGCTGAGGCGGGGAAGCTTTTCGGTGGTGCCGTTTACGGTGAATATGTATTCGTTGGAAGTTGCCTTGATGGAACAGGCTATGTCTGCGCCGATGGGTATGGTGGAGATCTCTTCGGATTGTACTGCGCCGGCATTATAGATATAGGCAAAGAGGCGGAGGGCTCCATCGCTCCAGCGCCACCCGAGGCGGGCACTGTACTGGTGATGGTCCATGTTGTTATCCGAAAAACCGTAAAGCTTGTTGATGTCGTATTGGTTCTCGGGCGATTCGGTGCTGTAGACGGCGGAGCTGTCGAAGCGTACGATAAATTTCATTTCGGTGGTTTCCACCGGCTTGTAGGTGCTGAGGTCGGAATAGTGCTTCCCTTTGGGGATAGTGTGGCGGATAAAACCGGTTGCAGCGGGAGATACGGGCGTGCCCTTTTCAATAACGGCATCAATGCTCTTTGTGCAGCCCGAAAGCAATAGCAGGGCTACTACCCAACAGAGGACGGAGTTTCTCATGGATCTTTCTTTAGGATTTGGACGAAGGCTAATATAGTAGTTCTCCCCCGCTGTTCAAATAGGCTGCTGTAGATATACGAGGGAATTTTTCTGAAATAAGATGAATTACTTAGAAGCTGATGGCTGATAGCTGTTGGCTATTGGCCTGTTCGCGTTCAGACTACAGGCAGCAAGTACATGAACATTGTTTAGCGAAAACCCTCTGTCCCTACCTGACACTGCTAACAGCCAACAGCTATCAGCCATCAGCTTCTCGCAGCTTCTTCTTACTTTTGGCTGCTAACAAAGAACTGCAGTGGGCGACCGAATTCATTTGCTTCCCGATCATATTGCCAACCAGATAGCTGCCGGAGAGGTGATCCAGCGCCCCGCCAGCGCGGTGAAGGAACTGCTGGAAAATGCCGTGGATGCCGGGGCCACCGAAATAAGGCTGCTGGTGAACGATGCAGGCAAGGCACTGATACAGGTGATAGATAACGGCCAGGGCATGAGCGAAACCGATGCCCGCATGAGCTTCGAGCGGCACGCCACCTCCAAGATACGCTCAATAGACGACCTGTTTCATATCCGCACGATGGGTTTCCGTGGCGAGGCGCTGGCCTCCATTGCCGCCGTGGCGCAGGTAGAGCTCAGAACACGCAGGGAGCAGGACGAAACCGGCGTTTACATAGAGATCGAGAACAGCGTGGTGCGGAAGCAGGAGCCGGTAGCGGCGCCGGTAGGCACCAGCATCTCCATGAAGAACCTCTTCTTCAACGTTCCCGCCCGCAGGAATTTTCTCAGGAGCAACGCGGCGGAAATGCGGCATATAGTGGACGAGTTCATCCGCGTGGCGCTGGCCTTCCCCCAGCTATTCTTTTCGTTTACCGCCAATGGCCAGCAGATCTTCCACCTCGAAGCAGGCTCTCTGAAGCAACGCATCCTCCAGATACTCGGCAACCAGAACAATGCAAAGCTGGTATCTGTAAAAGAAGAAACCGACTACCTCAACATACACGGCTTCGTGGGCAAGCCCGAAACAGCAAAGAAAACCCGCGGCGACCAGTATTTTTTTGTCAACAACCGTTTCATCAAAAGCCCTTACCTGAACCACGCGGTATTGGCCGCCTACCAGGAAATGATCGCGGCGGACAGCTTCCCCGTGTACGTGCTCTTCATCGACCTCGATCCCAAGCAAGTGGACGTGAACGTCCATCCCACCAAGCAGGAGATCAAGTTTGAAGACGAAAGGATCGTATATGCTTTTGTGCAGGCGGCCGTAAAGCATGCCCTTGCCCAGTTCAGCATCACCCCCACGCTCGACTTCAACCTTGATGCCTCCATCCAGCAGCTCGATTCCATCCAAAAACCTTTCACGGAAGAAAAGCAGTCGGAAACCCAGTCCACCTCCATTTTCCAAACCTTTACCGAAGCCAACCAGGCACACCGGATAGAACCCGGCAGCGGGGCCCTGAAGAGCTGGAGATCGTTGACCGATGACCGGCAACCGACGACCGATGAGAGACAACCGATAACCGATAACCGGGGGGAGACAACCGGTGAAGGATTACCGCCGGACATAAACAGGCAGACCGCTACAACAGGCAACCGTACACTGGAGGATCGGTGGTCGGTGGTCGATAACCGGTCATCGCTCTCCCAGCTCTTCAACACCTACATACTCTATCCTTCGGCGAATCATTTCCTGCTCATCCATCAACAAGCGGCGCATGAGAGGATCATCTACGAGCGGCTGCAGCAGGCGGTGCAGGGAAAGCCGGTAGCTACGCAGCAAAGCCTATTTCCTTCCACGCTGGAGCTTTCTCCTACCGATGCCGCAATGTTGCAGGAACTGCTTCCCGATATGGAGCAGATGGGCTATAGCATAGAGCCTTTTGGCGGTAATGTGTTTGTTGTGAGGGGCACACCTGCCGATGTGGAAGCAGGCAACGAAAAACCGGCTATTGAAAGAATACTGGAACAGTACAAGCTTTTTCACAGCGAACTGAAACTTCCCCGCCGCGAAATGCTGATGCGCTCCATCGCCTGGCAGCAATCCGTAAAAGCAGGCACTTCCCTCACCGAAAAAGAAATGCAGGCCCTCGTCAGCGACCTCTTCTCCTGCCAGCAACCGAATAGTACTCCATCGGGAAGATCAACGTATTTGGAAATAAAAAAGGAATATCTGGATAAGCAATTTCTGAGGTAGAAATAAGGTGGAAGGTAAAGGGTAAAAGGTGATGCCCTACTGTACGAAGCTGCTTTACCTTTCGCCTTCTGCCTTCTACCTTTCACCTCATTCAGAGTTCCAAATCCTGAAACGAATGAACGCCTGCAACGAACGGTTTTTTTCTTCCCTCAAAACTCCATTGGGTTCCGTATATCGAATGAAGGGCAGGAGGCCTTGCGTGTAGCGAAGTCCGAAGGAGAAGCGTTTCCACTGGTACTGTGTTTCGATAAGGGCGTGCAGTTGCGAGCTGGTGAAAACAGATGATGAATCCCGCGGCACGTAAACGATCTTCTGGCTGACAAGACTGTCCCTCTGCAATTGGTTGTTCCTGAGGCGGACGGTTTCCTCTGATACGGCGCTATGGAATTTGCTGTACATCACTCCCGCTCCTACCGACCAGTTGGGCCGCACGAAATAATTAAAGCTCACGGGAAGCTGGTGAAAGAAAGTTTTCTTCAACCGGAATGCAGTCGTGGTGGTGATGACATTGCCGGTATCGGAAAAACTCCTGGAGCCATAAGTGATCTCCTTTACCGATTGCGGTGCGCCATAGCGGAACTCCGATTGCAGAAACCATTTCCGGTCCTGGTGGAAGCGCAGGTAAACGGAGGGGATATAATCCGCCAGCGAGCCTTTACGGCCGTAATAGTCATAGGGATTTGCCTTCTGCCCCGCAAAAGGTATCTGCTGTTGCAGCGCCAGCCCGGCAGAGAAATAGTAATTTTTTTCCTTATCCTCCTCTTTCCTTGCAGTAGATGTTTGGGTGCTTGAATCCGTTGCTGTTTGTGAAAGCACAGGCTCGACCTTCTTCACGGGTTCCGTTGCCTTTGCAGTAGCAGTGCTGTCCTTCGCAGGAATAATTGGCGAAGTTGCCTGCGGCGGAACCGTTTGCTTTACTACCGTGCCGGAGTCGGTGGTTTGTTTTTCCTTCGGAGGTTTTTGTTGTGTATTGTTTGGCTTGTGTTTCGTATTGCCCGGCTTCAAATCCGCCTGCCTTGTTCCCCGCTGCGGAACACCTGTATTGTCTTTCTTCGTTCCTCTTCCCCTTACCGGCGGCACCGCCCTTTGTAAAAGGCCTCTCTCCTTCAGCCCTTTACCTTCTGCCTTTTCCCTTTCCGTATTGTTTTTTGTGCGATGCGTTGCTTCACCGGGCGGGATCTCTTCCTGCTGCGGCACAGTCACTTCACCTGGCCCGGTGGTTCCGGGTTGAACCGGTTGCGCAGGAGTAACGGCAGGCGTGGAGAACGTATCCTTTTGCCTTTCCGCCTTACTCCTTTCACCCTCATCTCTTCCTCCTTTCTCCTTCTGCCTCTCCACCCTTTGCCTTTCGCCTTCACTCCTCTCAAGCCACTGGTCGGGGCGGAATACAAGCCATAAAGCGCCCAGGAGGCCGAGCAGCACGATCCACCCCGTGCAGCCCCTGAACCATATTGGAGGAGGCACGCGGTCATCATCGTCCTTATCCAGCAACTGCTTCATCTTCTGCCACGACTGCTCTTCATCGGGCAGCGGCAGGTCGTTGAGTTGCTCGGGAGGAAATTCCTTGTATGGGCGTTCTTCATTCATGTATCTCTACCTGTTCTTTTTGAATTCTTTGCTGCAACAGCTTGCGGGCTTCGCTGAGGTGCCACTTGCTGGTACCCGCGCTGATGTTCAGCAGTTCTTTTATTTCCTTGTGCGTATATCCTTCCAGCACATAAAGATTGAATACAGCCTGCGTTGCCGGCGGAAGGGTCCTGATAAGCTGCAACAACTCCGCCGCCCTGAACCTGCCCACCACTTCCGGCGGAATATGCACCTCCACCGAATCATCCAGCTCCTGGCACTGCTCCTGCCTGTTGCGTGAGCGGATGAAATCGAGGCAGGCATTAACAACAATGGTACGAATCCAGGTATATAGGCTTGCCTGACCCGGATCGTACCGTTGTATGTTTTTGAATACCTTCAGAAACCCGTTGTTCAATACTTCCACGGCGTCCTGGTCGTTCTTTGTATAGCGAAGGCAAAGGGTCATCATGGCCCGGTAAAAGCTCCTGTACAAAAGCTCCTGGGCCCTGCGGTCATCCTTGCGGCAACCGCTCAGTACCTGTTCTATGTTTTCCAGCTCCTTATACAATCATCCCCCTCGCTTGGAATTGTTCTATAATTTTTGAAAGATGCTGCTTTTTCTTTGGATAGGATAGGTTTCAGGGAAAACAATCTGGATAAAGTATTGCCCCGGCTGCAGGTCGTCAACGGGTATGCTCAGGACAACATTTCCCCGCCAGCCTATCTGCACCATAGACTTCATCTCCACCCCCGACGTATTGTGAACCGAGATCACCATTTTCAAGCTCTCCGGCAGCCGGAACTGCATGGTTACCATGTTCGTTGCCGGGTTGGGGAAGCAGGGTATCACGGTATTCGTATTGCTGCCCGTGCTGGTGACCCGTACCGTATCATATACCGTCCGCACACAGCCCGTTTGGGTACGTACCGTCAGTTGCGCTATGTAAGTCCCGGTATCGGGCAGCACATGCGGCTGGTTCAGGAACAGCGAATCGCCCGACCCGTCAGGGTATTCAATATGCCCCTGCATGAACTGTATGGGCTGGTTGGAATTAACCGAGAAGCTTACAATGTTGTTCTGCGTAGGATTCTGCCTGTGCGTCAGCGATACCACGCAACTGTCGGCCGGCCCCGCCTGTACGGTTATATACTGGGAAAGTGAGTCTGAGCACCGGCTGGCGCTGTCGGTTACGGACAGCCAGACAGGATAAGTGCCCGCACCGGCATAAACATGCGTCACCTCTCTTGTGAAGTAGTTATTCCCGCCTATGTTCCAGTAATAGAACGCATTGGGCAGGTTAGGACTGGCGGAAAACCTGATGCGGTTGGGATTGCCGGGCTCCGCCGAATAGCTGATGGAAGCCCGTGTGGTACAAGCCTGCGACGGCGGAACAATTACTGTCTTGCAAACCGAATCACCGCATCCCGGCCGCGTCATTTCAAGGCAAACGTTATGCTGGCCGGGCGAAAGCATGGTGGAGAGAGTGAGGCCGGCGCCCCGGTACACGCCATCAACAGTCCACCTGTAGTTTTCTACCGAAGGCGACGGTGGTGCGGAAGAGAAGGAGGTGGAAGTAAAGGTGTACCTGCCTGTGGCCGTATCCAGCGTGTAGCTGAAACCAGCCGTACAGGTGTATGAATAGCTGGCCGTGACCGTCTGCTT
>DASWNB010000155.1:0-3807 GCA_036399455.1 Flavisolibacter sp.
TAGGTGAGGTAGCATTCACCTGCACAACGTTCGAGATAGCTGTCTGGTTGCTGTTCGTGCAAGTAACAATGAGTCGATACCAGCGCTGACCGGTTACAGTAAAGGAATAAGACGAGCTATTAGTGCCCACGTTCGACCATACTGTCGTAGCAGTGCTGTCCTGCCACTGGAAGGAGTAGCCGCTACCCGGTGGCAGATTCGTAGAAAGAGTAACCGGTGCGCCGCTGCATGAACTGATCGGACCGGCCGGCGTAATAGCTGCCACTGGCACCCCAGTGCATGGGCTAAACCGCGTAAACCGGGCATTGGGCCGGTTTGTCGTGACGTTGAAATCGTTGGTTGTACTTACCGACGTACAGAAAGGTCCACCACTGTCGGCGCGATATGTACCGGATGCGCCAGTGAAGAGACCGGATGTGTACTGCACTGAGGCATTACCGTTGCTCAACCAAGCACCCCCATTCCAGTTACAAGCCTGGACCACGATATTGTCTGTACCGTTCCAGTTAAACGGCGTGGTAAACGGGATAGCTACCCAACCCGTACCGGGTACAACATAGCTGGGGTTGGTATAAACCGTCGTCAGGCCGGTGGTCACCAGGTTGGTACCAACGTTGGTTGCTGTGGTTCCACCAATGGAAATGCTGAAATCCATTAGCGCAGGCACCGAATTGAGCGATATCACGTTAAAGGACAACTGGTGAATAAGGCCCGGTGTCATGCCAGCAGCCGTAAGCTCCGCAGCTGTGTACAGATACTGCGCACGCTGACCACTGTAGTAATTCTGGAAAGGTGCCGGATAATCCGAGCCCCCGTTTGACCCCGTACCGGTGCCGATGGTCCACACCTGAGCCTGAGCTGTCTGGCTTAGCAGCGGCAGCATTAAGCTCAGCAAGACGGTTGCAAGCAACCGACCTGTTTTGGAAAAAAGAGAAGGAGTAATCATCCGGCCCATAATTGGCGTTGGTTTGATTGGATTGTGCAAAAGGTGTGTGCCACCGATAACGGCAGCAGCAGAGCGTTCTAAATTATACAAGCTTTGCAAAAGAATGGGAATTCATTGGGAATGCCGTCTTCCTATAGTCAAAACCTGATAAGCCTAGCGGGGCATAGACGGGTACCGGCTGACGGACGTTGGGCATGTGGAAAACATTTTCGCTGGGCTACACAATAATAAACGGCGCCCGCGCCTTTTCGGATGCCTGCAAAGCGCCTGCTCCTGCCTTATTCGGAGGCAACACGCCTGCGGTGAGCGCCAACCGGGCCATCGTTGAGGGCAACGATCCTATGGAGGGCGGCGACGGTACCTCCGTTGAGGGCAACCGAGCCGCCGTTGCCTTCCACCTTCCTTCCCCTGCCCCCAACCGTCCCTTCGTTGCCCTCAACGATGGATCGGTTACCTCCAACCACCCTGCCGTTGCCGCCAACCGCTGTTCCGTTGGTGTTCTTACCAAAACACTAAACCGCACTAACACTTATCCGGCCGCATCTTTATCCAGGCAGCCTCCCGCTTCTTTCCTCTTCTACCTCACCAGTGGACTTCCTCCATCCCCTTTTTCTTCTCGCCGGCCTTTCCCTCGCCGTCCCTATCGTCATTCATCTCTTCAACCTGCGCCGCTACAAGACGGTGGTGTTCCCGCACACCCGTTTTCTGCGCAACATTTCCCTACAGTCCCGCCGTCAGCGCGAGATTCAGAACCGCTGGCTCCTGGCACTCCGGCTGCTCTTCCTCACAGCCCTTGTTCTTGCGTTCGCTCAGCCTTTTTTCAGGAAGAAAGCCGGTACCGACGAACGTGCCCGCCTTCAGGTCCTTTATCTCGATAACTCCTATTCTACTTCCCTCAAATCTGGGGCCCGCACTGGTCTTGAAGCCGCCCGCGACGCCCTGCGCCGTCAGGTAGAAAGCACACCAAACGGGCGCTACATACTGCTTACGGCAGGCGGTCCGGTGAGCTATACCCCACAGCCCGCCGATAAGATTGTCGCGGCCCTCGACGCCGTTCAGACTTCCCCCATTGCCCGCCCGTCTGATGCTACGCTGGCCACCGTCCAATCCCTCATCGGCACAGAGGGCGCCGGCGGTGCCGACCTCTACTGGGCGTCCGACTTTGGCCGCACCGGCTTTAACCCACGCCCGCCCGCCGACCTTGTTCGTGGTATCCGCTTTCACGGTATTCCTGTGCAGTCCCGCGCGCCCCGCAACTTCTATATCGATACGGCGGCCCTTCTCTCCCCTGTTCTTCAGGCCGGGCAGGAAGTTCGCCTTGCTGTAAAAAGCCGCCGTGTTGGCCCTGCGCCTACCGAGGCATCGATGCCTACCATTCAGCTCTCAGTGGATGGCCAGGTAAAGAGTGCCGTGACGCCTTTCAGCCGCAGAAGCACGGGCGAAGGCGACCAAAGTGGTGCTGCCGCCTCTGAAAGCACCGACACTCTTGCCTTCTCCACCGACCGTCCGGGCTGGCACCGCATCCAGCTTGTTCTCGCGGATGGAGCCGTTCCCTTCGACGACACCTTCCGGATTACAGCCCGCAGTGCGCCGTCGCTGGCAGTGCTTGTGCTTCACCAGGGCTCACCCAATCCTTATGTGCAGGCCGCGTTCCGCGCCTACAGCGGTTTTCAGGTGACGCAGCGAGACATCTCCTCGCCGCCCTCTTCCTTCGCCGACTACAACCTCGTCATCCTTTCAGGCGTCACACGCGTTGAAACAGCGCTCGCCACTGCCTTGGGGAAAGCCGTCCGCGATGGCCTGTCCCTTACTGTGCTTCCCGGTCATACCCAGAACATCGGCGATCTCAACGCAGCCCTTTCTCCCCTCGCCGACCTCCGCATCGAAGGCCTTGACACTGCTCAGCAGGCGGCCACATCTCTCCAGAGCGGCGCCGACTTGGTGCGGGATCTTTTTGAAGCGATCCCTCCCAACGTCCAGCTTCCCACCGCAGCCTGGCACTACCGGCTACGCGGCGGCCTCAGTTCCGGCGGGCAAAGCATTCTTTCCTTCCGTAACGGCGACCCAATGCTGGCACAATACGCCCCCGGCCGTGGCCGCCTTTATGTGCTAACCACGGGAGCTGATGCAGCTTCCGGAAATTTTGCGGCCTCCTATTTCTTCGTTCCCTTTCTGTACCAGATGGCTGCCCAGAGCCGTGGCGGCGATGTGTATGCCCTCACCGCCGGCAAAGGCCAGCCTGCATTCCTGCCCCTCACTGGTGCAGACGAACGGCTTACCGTTCACGTATACGGCGAGGGCGGACTGGATGCCGTGCCGCCTCAGCGTCCAAGTGGAGCCGGGCTGGATGTATTTGTGGATGGCGCAGTGCAACAGCCGGGCTTTTATCGCCTTTCAGCCGGCACCAGTAAGGATTCCGCGGTAGTGGCCTTAAATGCCGATCGCTCTGAATCTTCATTGGACGTGTGGACACCAGAAGAGCTAAAGCGGACCTGGAGCGGCACCGATGCTACATGGAATTCACCCAGCACAGCAAAGGCTCCGGCAGGTGCTGGTATTGGCGGCTGGCCGCTGTGGCGGGTGCTGGCTATTTTAGCGCTCGCTTTTCTGGCAGTGGAGACGTGGATGCTGGTACGAACCCGGCGCACGCCCGCGGCTGCGACTGCCTAAAAATTTCCTCTCTCTTAAATCGTGCTCTTCCGACAGCTCCGGGTGGTGGATACCGCCTCTCCCCTCAACGACCAGACCATTGACCTGCGTGTCCGTGGCGGTGTTGTTGAGATGATAGGGAACGAGCTTGCGAAGGAAGAAGGCGAAGAAGTTTTTGAAGAGGCTGGTGCCTGTGTTTCTCCCGGCTGGGT
>DASWNB010000156.1:0-4509 GCA_036399455.1 Flavisolibacter sp.
TTCATCGGTTATCTATTTCCACTAGCTTTGACCACAAAACCGCATCCATGTCTTCGATCCTGTTTGAGATTCGTGAGCAAACGGCTTTTATCACGCTTAACCGCCCCGAAAAATATAACGCCTTCAACCGCGAAATGTCGCTCCTGCTCCAGTACCACCTGGAAACCTGCAGGTCGGACAAGAACATCCGCTGTGTGCACATCACCGGGTCCGGCAAAGCCTTTAGCGCCGGGCAGGACCTTGATGAAGTGGTGGACCCGAACGGACCTAACGTAACCACAATACTTTCAGAGCATTACAATCCCATCATCCGGCAGATAAGAAAGCTGGAGAAGCCCGTGATGGCCGCCGTGAACGGCGTTGCCGCAGGAGCCGGAGCCAACATTGCCCTCTGCTGCGATGTGGTGGTGGCTTCCCGCTCCGCATCGTTCATACAGGCTTTTTCCAAAATCGGGCTCATACCCGACAGTGGCGGCACTTTCTTCCTGCCCCGTCTTATAGGCTGGCAGAAAGCATCTGCGCTGTGCATGCTGGGCGATAAGGTAGGCGCCGAGGAAGCGGAACGCCTGGGCATGATCTACAAATACTTCGACGACGAGGTTTTTGCCGCCGAAGCGGAAAAGCTCGCATTCACGCTGGGGCAGATGCCCACACGGGCGCTGGCCTTTACCAAGCAGGCCCTCAACAACTCGGTTATCAGCAGCTACGAGGAGCAGTTGCACGACGAAGAAATCCTTCAGCAGCGTGCAGGCTCCACTAAAGATTATAAGGAAGGCGTACAGGCTTTCCTGGAAAAAAGAAAACCCAATTTCAAAGGCGAATAATGAAGAATACAGAGAACAGCAACCGGGAAGCCAGGGACTGGCTGGCCGGAGAAGTAGTGAATAAAATGATGCAGAACGACCTGTTCAGCCAGTGGCTGGGCATAGAAGTACTGGAAGTGCGGGAAGGTTACAGCCGCATACAAGCCACCCTGCGCAACGAAATGCTGAACGGCCTTGGCGTGATCCACGGCGGCATTGCCTTTTCGGTGGCCGACAGTGCATTAGCCTTTGCCTGCAACAACCGCAACAACCTGTCCGTAGCCCTCGATACATCTATTACATTCACCAAAACCCTCAAGCCCGGCGACCGCATCACCGCCGAGGCAAAGGAGCTCCATAACGGCCGCAGCACCGGCCTTTATATCATCACCGTCACCAACCAGAACAACGAACAGGTAGCCCTCTTCAAGGGAACCTGTTTCCGTACCGGCAAGCAACTGGTGAACCCGGAATAGATGACCGTAACCGATGACCGATGACCGATGATCGATAAGAGACCACCGACAACCGAAGGAAGCCACGAGCCCCCGGAGGCACATTCCCGATTGACGATTGACGATTCACGGCTTTCGTTCATAGTTCATCGTTCATCGTTCCTCAGCTATCTCTTCGTAATTTTCCTGCCATCGTGAAAGAACAGGTGCTTGAACTTTTCAGGGAATACGCCCATGTGGCTATACTGCTCAGCATTCTTATCAGCATGCTGGTGGCGGTGCTGGGTGTTGTGCCCAGCTTTTTTATAACGGCTGCCAATATCCTGTTCTTTGGCTTCTGGCCCGGCTTTGCCCTTTCTCTGGCCGGAGAAGCATTGGGCGCTGCGCTGGCTTTCTTTCTTTACAGGAAAGGATTCAGGAAGATGTCTGTAAAGCCCCTCGAGAAATTTCCCAAAGCACGCCGGCTGGTAGAACTGGAAGGAAGACCCGCTTTTTTCATGATCCTTTCTCTTCGCCTGCTGCCCTTTGTGCCTTCTGGACTTGTAACTTTTGCCGCCGCGGTAGGGAAAGTGTCCGCCCCTGTCTTCCTCCTCGCCAGCACCCTTGGCAAGATCCCCGCCCTCTTCATCGAAGCCTACTCCTTAGCCCAGGTGGCAAAATTCGGCTGGCAGGGAAAGCTCATCCTGTTTGCTGTTGCTTGTTATTTGATCTGGATCGTTGTAAAGAGCACCAGGAAGAATTAACCGCCAGGACGCCAAGACGCGAGGAGACAAGCCAATGTGAGCCAAATAGATCAATTGGACGTTAGAAGATGATACAAGCGACTCTCACCAATCTTTGCGCTTCTTTGCGCATCCTTTGCGTTCTTTGCGTTTAACCTGGCGGCCAAACCGCAGGCCACACTAAAGAAGTGAATAGCACACCTGGGAAACCAGAAACAGTAAACAAGAAACCAGAAACAAACAATGTTCTACGAATTCAACGGCATCAAACCCGTGACGCATCCTTCGGCTTTTATTCACCCGCAGGCGGTGGTAACAGGACAGGTGGTTATCGGTAAAGACGTGTACATCGGTCCCGGTGCGGCCCTGCGAGGCGATTGGGGCAGGATAGTCATTGCCGATGGCTGCAACGTGCAGGAGAACTGCACCATCCACATGTTTCCCGGCGTGACCGTTCTGCTGAACGAATCGGCGCACATAGGCCACGGCGCTATCATCCACGGAGCCACCATCGGCAGGAACTGCCTTGTAGGCATGAACGCCGTTATCATGGACGAAGTGGAACTGGGTGACGAATGCATTGTAGGCGCGCTGGCTTTTATTAAGCAGGGAGAAAAGATACCGCCCCGGTCTCTTGTGGCGGGAAACCCGGCACGCATCATCCGCCAGGTGAGCGATGAAATGATCGCCTGGAAAACCGAAGGCACCCGCCTTTACCAGCAACTGCCCAGGCATTGTTACGATACACTGAAACCCTGCGAGCCTCTCGGGGAGGACCAGCCGCAACAGCCCATCTTCACAAGCGATTACCGCCCGTTCAAAAAAAGCTGAACCCGGCGCCTGCGGATGAGACAAGTGGCTTCTTTTTTTTGTAACTTGACGTTCTCAATTAACCGTCTAAATCAACCTTTATGAGAAGAGCTCTACCCTTGTCCTTAGTCCTCGCCACTCTTGCTCTGACCACCACCAGCCACGCACAGAACGACCGCTTTGCCTATGCCATCACCGACCTGTCGAAGGAAGGCGCCGGGTGGAACGCGCTGCGCAAGCTGGACCTCCGCACCGGCGAATACAGCTCCGTGCTGCTGAACGGTTCCGACGGAAATACCGCAGCCTACGACGCCACCCGCAAAAAGCAGCTCACCACGCAAAACGACCCGCAGTTCGGCAACCTGCTCCAGGCGCCTTTCGGCACGGGTGTAGCCGCCGTGGCTTATGATAAAAGGCACAACCGCCTCTACTTCACTCCCATGTTCATCGACCAGCTTCGCTATATAGACCTGAAAACAATGAAGCTGTATTACGTAACCGACCAGGCCTTTACAAAGCTGGGCAACATGCACAACGATGAAGGCAAGATCGTTACCCGCATGGTGATTGCGCCGGACGGGAACGGCTACGCCATCACTAATGACGGCAACACCTTTATCCGCTTCTCCACGGGCAAAAAGCTGAAGATCGAGCAGTTGGGTACATTGGTGGACGATCCCTCCAACAACGGCATCTCCATACACAACCGCTGCAGCTCTTTTGGCGGCGACATGATTGCCGACGACCAGGGTAACCTTATCATCATCTCTGCCCGCAACCATGTGTTTACCGTGAACACCGAAACAAAAGTGGCAAAGCATCTCGGCTCCATCCAGGGCCTGCCTGAAAACTACACGGTGAACGGCGCAGTGGTGGACGCTGGAGGCAACCTGCTGGTAAGCAGCGCCGTGGACGGCCGCTCCTACTACTCGGTAAACCCCAAGGGCTGGAACGCATCTCCCTACCAGGCCTCCGCCGATGGCATCTACCGCAGCTCCGACCTGGCAAACAGCAACTTCCTTGCATCGGGAGCCAGGCAAACCAATACGCCTCCCGACATGACCCTTGCCCGTGGCGGTGAAGAGAAATTCTCAAAGCTTATCTCTGTATATCCCAACCCCGTAACCACCAACCGCATCACCGTTGAATTCAGCAAGGTGCCTAAAGGCGAATACACCGTTGAGCTGACCGACGTACTCGGCCGTGCCGTACAGCAAAAGCGCATCACCATCAGCGCCGAATCCCAAACCCAGGTGCTGCCCCTCAACGAAAGCAATGCCCGCGGCATCTACATGGTAAAAGTTTTCGACCGCGAAAAGCAATCCGTTTTCACGCAGAAAGTAATGGTTCAGTAAAGAGAACCGATAACCGATAACCGACGACCGACCACCGATTACCGATCTTTGGGTGGCCGGTCGTCTCTTTTTCTCATCCTCCCGCAACTCGCAGCTCATACCTCAAAGCTCCCCTCCACTCATCGGTTATCGGTCATCGGTTATCTATTATCGGTTATCGGTCATCGGTCATCGGTTAACGGTTATCTGTCATCGGTCATCGGTTAACCTATCTTTGCATTCCAGCAAATAACAATCCCTTGGAGAAGAGCAACTTCGTAGACCAGATAAGAATCTTTTGCAAAAGCGGGCATGGCGGTGCGGGTATCAAGCATTTCAGGCGTGATAAGCTGACGGCCTATGGCGGCCCCGACGGCGGCGATGG
>DASWNB010000157.1:0-6440 GCA_036399455.1 Flavisolibacter sp.
TTCTTCTCACCTTCCCGGTCTACGAACCTGAAGATGATATAACTCGCGGCTCCGTCCGCCCTGTCGCCTGACACGAAAGCCAGTTTTATTTCCGGACCGATTTCCTTAAGGAGCTTTTTTAACGGCTTGTCTATGAACAACTCTTTCTTGTCTTCAAGTTTCTCGGCGTCCTTTTGTTGCTTCATTATCTGCGCATTGCAGGAGGCAGTAATTGTCGCCAGAAAAGCTACGGCTAGCATCTTTATAATGCGGTTCATAAAATATTTTATTGACAATTATTTGTTTGATATGTTTTTGACCCGTCCGGCTGAGTTACTTCCTTAGTGCCTAATCTTATAAAATTCCCGTTACTGTCCTGCTTTAGCAGCACCACTCCGGATTGGTATTTATCCAAAATAGGTGCCATGGCCATCTCATCAGCAACCTGGGAGCTATAGCCCTGTATGTTTTGAAGGTAATACCCTTTAGACATTATTCACAGGCCTTGGTTCGAGGCCTCCGTGGGTGGAAGCGTTCCTGGGGTTAACCGCCAAGACGCGAAGACGCGAGCAGACTTCACGCACTTGTCCCGCAGCAGGCGGGAAAGGCGCAAAGGAAAGGCAAAGAAACGGTCGTTTGAACTATAGTTTTTTCCTTCGTGTTTCTCGCAGTGTTCCGGCGTCTCCGTGCTACTATCCAGCGAAGAACGCAAAGAAGGGTCGCAAGCTCCCAAACCCTAAGGCCGCTTAAGGCCTTCTTTGCGTTCTTCTTATGTTTATAACTCCGGAGGCGTGGGAATACAGAAAGAAACAGGAAGGGAAAGGCTGTAGTTCAAACGACCGTTTCTTTGCCTTTCCTTTGCGCCTTTCCCGCCTGCTGCGGGACAAGTGCGTGAAATCCCTTTGCGTTCTTCGCGGTTAAACCAGGAAAACATACCCCTACGGAGACTTCGAAGCAAGGCCTGCGGATAATGTCTAAATGGTATAAGATTTTGCATCCGCGAATTCGGTAAAAAGAGGATCAGGAAAATCCGGTGGGAAGCCCGGGACCTGCTCCTTAGGGAAATTCGAGCTGAACTGCGAAGCTTTTGCAGGATCTACAACCAGGAGAGCATAAACAGTACCATCCGGCGTTACAACAAACCGGGTCGAATAGTTACTGTTACCCTGCTGGATATTTATTAAACCATAAAGATCGCCTGCTGAAGGTAGGCTACCTCCAGGGTGATTATGCAGGTCGGCAAAAGCGCCCGGCCAGTTTGTATTGACTGTTGAACTGTTGGTTCCGCCATTAGACATGGATGAGCTTGTAACGTTGCCATTAGCATCTTTTCCAAAGGTGACTGCATGTTCATTCCCATCCGAAGCAGCAGCCTGGATGCTTTGCTTTGAAGTCTGAAAGCTGTTTGTCTGCGAAACCTCTTTAGCACTGTTGGCGCCAGGCTGGGCCTGGCTGCATGGATCGGGCTGAGGGGGATTGTCTCCATCGCCGCCGCCCTCATCTCCGCACGCTCCGTAAAGGACGCAGGGGTCGTCCTCTTCACCGGTACATTCCTCCTGATAAAAGCAGTCGTTAGGGTCCATGTAAGGCTCACCGCAATCATCTGTCATCTGATCTCCTACGACCTTACAGTCCTCATACCACATGCAATATTGAACCGCATGGCATTCTATAGCATTTGTTCGGGCAGATGAATTGGCGTTATTACGGTATGTTGTACCCGGCTTTGAAAGGTACCCGGTGATTTTTCCATTTTTAAGTACCCGCATTGACACAACAGACTCATTCCAGTCCTTTACCACCAGAGTACCCGTGAAATCATCGCCTGCTTTCCCGTAGCCCGACATACTGACATCAAAGTTCTGGTTTTTTAGATACTGCCATTCGGGGATATAATCAACTTCCCGTACAACAATCTCTCTTGCGGAATTCCTGATAAAGAGCACCCGCGAGAAGGATGCATCAACTATTTTCCTGGTTTCGGCAACCGTGACTGAATTATCTTTACGCACAAGAAACTTTGTCTTTTCTTTTATCAGGGGGAATTCCCAAATTTCCAGATTACCTATTCTTTGGTAGGTGCCTTTTGACCATTGAGGGTATTTCTTACCCTTGGCCCACGCTGTTTCCCATTCCTGCGACTTCTCGAACACCTGAAAATACCATTGCCGTACAGCAGGTACCGTAAATTCATTTTGGTCGATCAAAAGCTGGTCTGGCCCCGGCAAGTTCCTACGGCAACCCAAGCCCATACCGAGGATGAGCAGCGAGAGAATAATCAGCGTTGTTATGGTCCTGGGCCCAAGCCTTTGTCCGCATGGATACTCCATTATGTAAGGTTATACAAACGTTTTTTTTTATACAACCTTCTACAGCCATAGATTGCCAAAAATTAGTAGAATAAGTGATTTCCCCGTCCTGTACGATGGCCTTTTTAGAGATGCGACATCTCCTTTCAAGGCATATACTATAGGCTGTACGTGCACAAACTCGCAGCTCGCAGCTTTCAACTCAAAGCTTACAAAATACTCTTCACCTTAAAATTAAATTCCATCAGCTCCCCGTTCCTACGGATGACGATCTTGATCCTTTCGCCGGGGGTTTGGAGGGCCACTTTGTAGTGCTGAAGGCTTTGGTTGAAGGTTTTGTTGATGCCTAACACTACGTCTTCTTCCTTGAGGCCGGCGGCCTCGGCGGGGGAGTCCTTAGCCACGTCGCCTATAACTACCTGCCCATCAACATAATAAAGTTCGATGCCGCTGTAAGAATAGTCGAAAGGGTCGCTGAAATGGGAGTTGGGCAGCAGGTGGATGTCCCGCTTTTCGTAGTTAAGGATCACGTTGAAGCGCCGCAGCAGGTCGTTGCCTATAAGGCCTCCCAGGTAAGGATAGGAGGTAACATTATAGGTATCGTCGAACACGTACACGGGCACGTTCCTGAACCTGTATGGGCCCAGCTTGAATTCTTTCACTACGGTCATGTGCATATCCACCTTGCCGCCCAGGCCCTCAGCCTGCTTGGCATGGAACTTCCGGCGCTTGTGCAGGAGGGCGCTGTCGCGGATAAAGTCCGTTGACAGCATCATGCAGAGGCCCGCCCCCATATCGTACAGGAACCGGGCATTGATACTGGCATCGTCCCTTACCCTGGCCATGCTGACAGGCAGGGTGGAGATGATAGGCTTGAGCAGGTAGCCCCCGCGGGGGTATCTGAGCGAGCCTTTGCTCCAGAACTCAATAAAAGCGCTGTCGTAATTGATTTTTACGATGTAGCGGCTGAGGACCGAGTAGCCGATAATTCCGTCTATCTGCTCGCCATACACGCTGGTAAGAATGCTGTAGTCGTTTACATGGAAGTTGAGGCTGTCTATGGAAAGTCCCGGAAAGTGCAGCTTGCGGTTGTTCACGAAGCTGACGGTTCTCATGCCCGCAATGCCGCGGATGGTGCGGTCGGAAGGGGTTTTTTTCAGGCCGAAGTATTCCACGGTCATGGAATCCAGCGAAATGCCGCCGCTGCCGGTATCGAGGATGAAAGTAAGGGTATCGGGAAAGGGATCGAGCCTGCCCTGGAGCAGCACCACGCCGCCGGTCATTTGGATAAACTCAAAGCGGGTAAGGAAGCGGGAAGGCTCCACGAACTCTTCCTGCGCCTTTGCGGTACTGGCCAGCAGGTTCAATGTAATGATATAAAGCAGTAGTCTTTTCACTTTGTAAGGATTTTAAGGACATCCATCCCGTCCCGAAAGCTGCAAGGGATGGATGGAAAGGTGGAAAGTAAGGATGAATTTGGTATGCGGCTAGCTTTACCGGGCATATGGCTGTTCAGTAGAACAAATATTCAATAATCAATGTTCAATTCTCAATTTTCAAGGAGTTTCCAATTCAGGGACCCACTTGGGAATTGAACATTGAGCATTGATTATTGAGTCTTCTTCCTGTGCCTTCACCTTCTACCCTTCCCCTTTCCACCTAAAAATATCATAAGCTTTTGACGTGCAAAAGCCTTCTATCCCTTTCTACTCCCAATCCGTTGTATTTTTGCAGCTATGACGCTTCCCGACCTTTATGACAAGGCGCTCCGCTTTGATTTCCTGGACATTGACGAGGGGATCTTCCTTTTCGAGCAGGCGCCGCTGACCGAGCTGATGTATGTGGCCGATGAGCTGCGCCGCAAGCAGGTGCCCCACGGGAAAGTTACCTGGCAGATAGACCGCAACGTAAACACCACCAACGTGTGCATCGCCAATTGCAAGTTCTGCAACTTCTACCGCATCCCCGGCCATCCCGAGGCCTATATCACCGATATGTCCACCTACCGCCGCAAGATCGAAGAAACCCTTCGCTACGGCGGCGACCAGTTGCTGCTGCAGGGCGGCCACCACCCGGGCCTGGGGCTGGATTTCTATACCAACACTTTTCGCCAGATAAAGCAGGAGTTCCCCCTGATCCGCCTCCACGCGCTGGGACCTCCCGAGATCGCACATATCTCCAAGCTGGAAAAAATGAGCCACCACGAGGTGCTCAAAGCCCTGAAGGAAGCCGGGATGGACTCACTGCCCGGCGCCGGAGCCGAAATACTGGTGGACAGGGTACGCCGCCTCATCTCCAAAGGAAAGTGCGGGGCCGACGAATGGCTGGCCATCATGCACGAAGCGCACAAGCTTAACATCACTACCTCCGCAACCATGATGTTTGGGCACGTGGAAACCATCAGGGAACGCTTTGAGCACCTGGTAAGGATCAGGGAGGTACAATCCCGCAAGCCTGCTGAAGCCAAAGGATTCCTTGCCTTTATCCCCTGGACCTTCCAGGACGTGGACACCCTGCTTACCCGCATCCGTGGCGTTCATAACCTTACCACTCCCGAGGAGTACATCCGCATGATCGCCATCAGCCGCATCATGCTGCCCAATGTCAAAAACATTCAGGCTTCCTGGCTTACCGTGGGCCGCCAGACCGCCCAGATCTGCCTTCATTCCGGTGCCAACGACTTCGGCTCCATCATGATCGAAGAGAACGTGGTCAGTGCCGCCGGCGCCCCTCACCGCTTCACCTACCGCACCATCCAGGAAGCCATCCGCGAAGCCGGCTTCGAACCCCAGTTGCGTAACCAGCAGTATGAATGGAGGGAAATACCGGAGGCGATCGAGGAGCAGGTAGTTGATTATTAAGCTGCTTGAGAAGCTGTTGGCTGATAGCTGATGGCTGATGGCTTGTTCCCGTTCAGCCTATAAGCTATGCGTTATTAATAATAGCATTGACGAAGACACGTAGGGCGAAGACGCGAGGAGAATAAATATGAGATAAGACCCGGCTAGAATGGCCTTCCGCCATTACTCTTTACCTGCTTGCGATTTAATGCTCTTGGTAGTTAAGCTATAAATCTCGTTTAAAGAATGAAGCCAATAGCTGAACGGGGCAAGCCATCAGCTAACAGCTATGAGCTAACAGCCTTCTTTCGTATCTTCCTTTTCCGAATATTATGAACAACCTCGCCATTGCCGGCCTTATACTTATAGCGGTGAACCTGTGGGTGTCGTACAGGGGGTTTACCCAGCCTCCTTTTTACCAAAGGTTCCTCTTCGATGTAGACCGCATCCTTATAGGGAGGGAGTATGGACGGCTGATCACATCGGGCTTCCTGCACGTGAACTGGCTTCACCTGATTTTCAACATGCTTACGCTTTATGCCTTCAGCGAAGCCCTGGAAGTGTACATGGGCAGCGGTCCTTTCCTGCTGGTATATTTCGCTGCACTGCTGGCCGGCAACCTGTTCTCGCTGTTCGTCCACCGCAATCACGGCGATTATACGGCCGTAGGCGCATCGGGAGCCGTCAGCGGAGTCCTGTTCGCCTTTATTACCTTATTTCCAACAATGGAGATCGGTCTTTTTGGATTGCCGCTTCACATCCCGGGGTGGACATACGGGCTGCTGTACGTATTCATCTCCATACTGGGCATGAGGAACGGGTGGGGCAACATCAGCCATGAAGCCCACCTGGGCGGAGCGGTCACCGGTTCAACCATTGCCATCCTGCTTTATCCAACAATGGCCTTGGATAATATTCTTTTCACCGTGCTGATGCTGCTGCCTTCCGTGTTGTTCATGCTGCTGGTCATCCTTCGCCCCGGCATGTTGCTCACTACTCCGTCCGCACAGAAAAAAGGCCGCTATTCCTTAGAGGATCGCTATAATGTCCAGAAAAAGGCAAAGCAACAGGAAATCGACCGCATCCTCGAAAAGCTCCACCGCAGCGGAATGAAAAGCCTGACGAAGAAGGAAAAGGAAGAACTGGAACTGTACTCGAGGGGGAGGTAAAAGGCGGAAGGCAAAAGGTATAAGGCAGAAGGCGAACCCACTCGCAGCTCGCGACTGGCAACCCGCAGCTTCTCTACGCTTGCGCCGGAGTTTCAGCGTAGTAGTACGGTTACCGGTGGTCTCTCATCGGTTATCCGTTCCAA
>DASWNB010000158.1:0-3972 GCA_036399455.1 Flavisolibacter sp.
GGAGTCGCCGTCTACGTCGCCGTTGTCGTAGAAGTCAACCATGATGGAATCTGAATCAACAAAGATTTCGTTGGCAACTTCGGTTTCTCTTTCCTTGTACTGCCTGTTCACCACGTAGTTTACCACGGGGCGGTTGATGACGGTGGCGGCTACCAGCGTGTCGGCGGCGGTGGGTTTCCATACCTGGAAGGTTTCCTTGAAATTGCGGAGGGCGGTCATGATGGAATCCTGGTTGCCTGCTTCCTTATTTAGGCGGAGGTCGAACACCACATCGGGACAGGTGTACTTATATTTCTCTTGTCCTATAAATCGTCCGTTAAGATTGGAGCCTGCCTGCGCTACGCGGAGGGTAGCAAGGAAATCCATCATGCAATCCACTTCCAGCGCCTCGGTAGAGCCGGGGTAGGGAACGGGTATGTTGAAAAGAGACAACTGGCGGTTGGATGAATTGAAATTTCCATTGATCTTGATGCTCCGGAAGGAATTGCGGAAATAATAATTCAGGATGCCCTGTACGGCGGTTTTGTTCTGCTGAAGGATCAGCTCCACCATGTAATTATTGCCGGTGCCGGTGGAAACGTTGGCGGCTCCATACCAGTAGCCTACTACGTTCTGTGCTCCCGATGAAAGGCCGCAGGCCAGCATCAGGATGAGTAGAAGTCGTTTCATGAAGTGGATAACGTGGCTTTTAATTGAATTATTTGATGTATCGCTTGATTTCCCTGTCGGTATCGCGTTGTTTGATGGTTTCCCGCTTGTCGTGCATTTTCTTGCCCTTGCCAAGGCCTATCTCCAGTTTCACCAGGCTTTTATCGTTCATGAACATCCTCAGGGGAACGATCGTATATCCTTTCTCTTTTATCTTGGCCTCAAGCTTTTTGAGCTCACGGCGGTTCAGGAGCAATTTTCGTTCCCGAATCGGGTCATGGTTATTATTAGTGCCATGAGAATATTCCGCAATGTGTAAGGACCTGATCCATAACTCGCCGTTATGGAAGATGCAATAGCTGTCATTGAAGCTGGCTTTCCCGGCCCTAAGCGATTTCACCTCGGTGCCCGTCAGCACCATACCGGCCACGTATTTATCGTCGATAAAGTATTCGAAATAAGCGGAGCGATTCTTTATATCCATGCGGGTTCTTTAAGCTGCGAGTTGTTAGCTGCGAGGTGTGAGCCGTTGTTGGGAACTCCAGTATAGTTATAAGCCTGTGACTTTAGGCAAGCGGCTCGCAACTCGCAGCTAACAACTCGTAACTAGTTTTTAAACAACGTAATCACCGTGCTGAGTTTCTGCTTTAATTCCTTGCGGGGTACGATGAAATCCAGGAAGCCGTGTTCCAGGATAAATTCGCTGCGCTGGAAGCCGGGGGGGAGGTCCTTTTTAATGGTTTCCTTGATTACCCGAGGGCCGGCGAACCCGATGAGGGCGCCGGGTTCGGCTATGTTCAGATCGCCCAGCATGCCAAAAGAAGCAGAGATGCCGCCAAAGGTGGGGTCGGTCAGCAGCGAGATGTAGGGGAGGCGGGCATCGGAAAGCTGCGACAGCTTGCCGCTGGTTTTGGCCAGTTGCATCAGCGAGAAAGCGCTTTCCATCATCCTTGCGCCGCCGCTTTTGCTGATAACCAGGTAAGGCAGGCGGTGTTCGAGGCAGTGATCTACCGCCCGGCTGAATTTCTCGCCCATAACACTGCCCAGCGAGCCGCCGATGAATTCAAAGTCCATACAGGCCACCACTATCTCATTTCCGCCGATCTTGCCTACGGCCACACGCATGGAATCTTTCAGCGTGCTCTTGGCCCAGGTTTCTTCAAGTCGTTTTTGATAGGGCTTCAGGTCGGTAAAGCCCAGGAAATCCTTTGCTTTTATATTTCCAAACAGCTCGGTAAACTGGTTATCGTCAAAAATTATTTCGTAGTACTCGGTGCTGCCGATGCGGTGGTGGTAGCTGCACTTGGGGCAGACGAACAGTTGCTCGCGCAGATCGGAAACGGTGCAGATGAAATTACACTCGGGGCACTTGGTCCAGAGCCCTTCGGGGGCTTCCTTTTTTTCCGAAGAAGGCGTGGTGATACCCTTCTTCAGCCTTCTGAACCAGTTTGTTCTTGTTTCCTCCGTCTTACCTTCCTCACCGGCGAGGTTCGCATCAAAATCTTCAATCTGTTGAGCCATCTGTATGGTTTGATGAACAAATATAGAGAGAAGCTGCGAGTTATTAGCTGCGGGAGGGAGGCTATTAGCCGATGGCTGTTGGCTGTTAGCCCGTTAATCGGTAAGCGGCCACAAATAACCAATGAGTGATAACCGTAAAGCGATAGGCGAATTGCTAACAGAACCCTGAGTTCCTGGCGTCTTTGCCTCTTGGCGGTGTAATAAAGAATCTTCTTTAAAGAACGTTCAGCCACAAGGCGTACGTGAACAAGCCACCAGCTAACAGCTTCCTCGCTGCTTCTCTTTTTCCCAACAATTGCTTATCTTTATTTTCATCCCAATCCCCTGAAAACTAACCGTACTATGAACCGTTTCATCCCATTGATGCTTATGCCGTTGCTGCTTGCTTCATGGCAAGTGAGTGCGCAGGCGGTTACGGGAGTGATCACGGACTATAATGGTTACTGGAAAACATCCCTTTCCTCCATCAATTCCATCAAACCCAATAACAGCCACAACCTGCTGGCATTTACCTATAACAACGTTCAGTATTCAACGGGTGTGGACGACAGCAAGCTGGCGGCAAACGGCGAAAGCTTTGTGCAGGGTGACTTCTGGGCGCTGCCGGTGGGCGCCATCACCGGCGCCATTAATGGCAATACCAAGGTGGGCTTTGGCGCGCTGTACGACGGCGTTTACAACGGGGCCGGCAACCCTCCGCCGGAGTACGGCATATCCATGTACCTTACCGATGGCATCAAGGGGCTGAACATAGGCACCTGTATCGCCAACCTGCCCGCAGGCACCATGAACTTCTCCATCAGCAATATCCAGCCTTCGGCCATCGGCGACGGAATTCCCGACATACTGGTTACGCAAGTCGCCGATCCCTCAGGTAACAGCTTTGACCGCTACAGCTTCATCAATGCCAACGGCGTACAGGTAGGCAACTACAAGGACATCGTGTTCAGCAACATCACGCCCATCGGCACCTGGACGGCCGATTTCTACAACGCCCAGAACCCGCTCACTCTTTCAGGCGGCTTTACCCAAACCGACCGCCCCTTGCGCTTGTGGGCTGCGGACCTGAGCGAATTCGGCATCAACTCCTCCAATTATGCCAGCATAAGTTATTTCAGCATCAACCTTTGCGGCAACAGCGATGTGGCTTTCGTAGGTTATAACAACAACAGCGTTACCATCACCATGCCCCTGCCGGTGACGATCGCATCGTTTAGCGGACGCCTGGAGCGCAACGGCGTGCAGCTCCTGTGGCAGGCCGCCGGGGCGGGCAACGAAGGATTTGTTGTAGAGAGAAGCCCCGACGGGCAGCGCTTCATTTCGCTTGGCAGCATTCCGAATGCGGATGCCGGCTTAAAAGAATATCGCTTTACAGACAGGCAGCCATTAGCCGGAAATAATTACTACCGTCTCCGGCAAACCGGTGCCTCAGGGCACTACATCTACAGCCATGTGATCTGTTTGAAGAACCCCACGAACGTGCTTATGGCCTATCCAAATCCGGCGCGTTCATTTGTGCTGTTGGAGCATCCTGAAGCAAAGGATAATGCAGTGTTTTCAATTTTGAATTCTTCGGGTGCACTGGTAAAACGGCAGAAGCCGGTTGGGCATTCCACGCAAACCAGGATTGACCTGCAGGGACTTCCCGCCGGAGTGTACAGGATCATATTCCCCGACAGCCGTTCCGTTTCTTTATGCCTTATTGATTAGCCGAAGCACGCAAAGCCTCACTTACGCTTGCGCTGGAGCTTCAGCGTAGGCACGGTTACCGCTTGTCGCTTATCGGTCATCCACTCGCCACTT
>DASWNB010000159.1:0-6967 GCA_036399455.1 Flavisolibacter sp.
CCCAAAAAGTACTCGGGTTTTTGCGGTAGTTGTACGATTGCCCTTTTGCCGGATTATTTTCATCTTGTGTAATGATTTCGAACCGCCGACCTCCTCCCACCTAAAAAGAAACTGACCGCGCAGCGCAGCCACGCTGTACGGCCAGCCGGCTAACCTATCCAATCCAATACCCTACTATGAAAAAACAATTTTACTTTTTCTTTCTTTTCTGGCTTCTTGCGCACCATATGGCCGCCCAGGATTGCAGCAGCCTGCAATTCACCTTCACCTCTACCGAATCCAGGTGTATGGCTACGGGCTCCATCAGCGTACAGGCAACAGGCGGGTCAGGCAGCTATAATTACAAGGTAACAGGTCCCGTAACAAAAGCATTTACTTCTTCCAGCCAGATCACCGGCCTCCAGGCAGGCTATTACCAGGTAACGGTGAAGGACGTGAACACAGGATGTACCGTAGTGCAGGACAGCGTGCATGTGCCCGGCACCTACCAGGACCCCCGTTTTCAACTCGACAAGATCAACGTTAGCTGCGCAGGCAACGACGGCTCCATTTCAGTTATCAGCCAGCAGTACGGCCGCCAGCCTTTCAGCTACAGCATCATTGCTCCCTCTCCTTCCGGGGTGGGAACAACCAGTGCTACGGGCAGCTTCAGCGGGCTTTCCGCCGGTGAGTATTTCGTGCAACTGACGGACTCCTGCGGCGGCATACAGGTAAGAAGGATAACCATCGAAAGCTACAGTTGGTGGTTTGATACGGTGTCCGTAGTAAAAGTAGGCTGCGACAGCGCCGACGTGTTCATCCGCCTCAGGGACAACAGGGGCAATCTCAACACCGGCGGCGGCTTCAGCGGCTTCAGCTACGGCATAGTGAACAGTCCCGGCGATACTTCCTGGTTCTCCGCCAACAGCTTCCGCGTTTTTATAGGTACAAAAAGATCACTGACCGTAGTGGCCCGCGATGCCTGCGGGAATGTTTTTTCAACCGTGTGGTACCTGGCCGCCAACAAGAAGCCGTCCATCAGCTCTGTTTCGTACAGCAGCTATGGATGTACCACCTTCAGCGCAACGGTTACCGGGCAGCAGAATCTTACCAATCCAAGGTTCTGCCTGGTGAGAGGTCCCGGCGATACGCTGAGCTGCAACAGCACCGGCGTGTTCACCAACATACCTTACGGCACCTATTGCATTACGGTGAAAGATCCCTGCTACGATACCACCATGCAGCGCTGCTTCACCGTTAACAAGCCCGTGCCTGCAGTGGGCGCCAGCGTATCCATCAGTGCTCAGAACTGCACCACCTTTACGGCTACCATCACAGGACAGCAGAATCTTACCAATCCCAATTATTGCATTTACAATGCTTCGAATGTGCAGGTGGCCTGCAACAGCACCGGCGTGTTCACCAATCTTCCCTATGGAAGCTACTGCATCAGGGTGGCTAACGGCTGCTCCGATACCACCATCACACGATGCTTTACCGTAACGCGTCCCGTGCCGGTGGTGAGCCCTCCCGTTATCTCGAACACCACCTGCTCCACGTTTACGGTCAATTCATCGGGCACCAATATATTCGGTCCTGCCAACTATTGCCTTTACGACAGCCAGGGTAATCTTATCGGCTGCAACGGCACCGGCAATTTCCCCAACCTGGGCTATGGAAGCTACTGCGTAAGGGCTATTACGGCCTGCGGCGATACCACGGCGCCAGCCTGCTTCAGCACTACGCCTCCAAGGCCTGCCGTAGGTGCAAACGTCCAGGTATCCAACCTCGCCTGTAATAATTTTACCGCCAGCATCACCGGCCAGCAGAACCTCACCACGCCGCAGTATTGCCTGTACAACGGCGCCAATACCACGCTGCTCCAGTGCAACAGCACCGGCGTGTTTACCAACCTGGCTTATGGAAGCTACTGCATCAGGGTAATTAACAACTCGTGCTACGATACCATCATTACACGCTGCTTTACACAGGCAAGGCCGCAGCCTGCGGTGAATGCCACCATGCAGATCTCCAACCAGGGCTGCTCCACGTTCTCGGCACGCGTTACCGGCAGCAATCTTACCAGTCCCACTTACTGCCTGTACGATTCGCAGGATAATTTTATAGCCTGCAACAGCACCGGCATTTTCGATAATCTTCCTTACGGCGGTTATTGCATGGTGGTGAATGACGGGTGTATCGATACCACGTTCAGGATCTGCCAGACGGTAGGCGTTTCGGGAAAGATCTCAATGGCTACGTCCAAGGCGTGCACCATAGGCAATGCCAATGTTTCGGTGCAGTTCGACAGTCCCAACCCGCCTTACCAGGTGAGGGTGTACCATCCCAGCGGTGCGCTGGTGCATAGCGCCACCTCATCGTCCGCCTCCGTGTTCATGCTGCTGCCTTACCTGCCTGCAGGGCAGAAATACAAGGTGGTGGGAGAAGACAACTGCGGAAGAAAAGACTCGGGGATGCTGGCGCCCGATGCCTCGGTGGTGACCAAGAGCGTATCGGTACGCCCGAAATGCCCCACAGCCGCCTGGCTCAACGGCTCCGGCGACCTGGCCGTTACGTGCAGTTCCAACTGGTATGCCGTGCTGCCGGCCGTAATTAAAAAGAATAGCGCCGCATTCAGCAAGAGCTTCTCATCGCAAAGCGGCTCCACTTATACCATTTCCGACCTGGAGCCTGCTACCTACGTGGTGGAATACACCCTGCAAACCTGTAACACAAAGCTGTACGATACCGTGACCATAGCGCCATATACCTATCCCACGCAGGGGCAGTCGGCCATATATCAATGCGATAACAACAGCTTCAGCCTGGGCGCCGACGTGGCGGGTGGCATCGGTCCGTATACCTACCAGATCATCGGCAGCATACCCCAAACCCCCAGCATCATATCGGCCCAGCAGAACACGGCCGTGTTCACCATCAACAATGGAACGGTGTACTCGCTGGTGCGCCTGCGCAGCATCGACGCCTGCGGCAACGCCACCCTGAACGACGTAAGCGTGCTGCCCCTCCAGAACATTGCCGTAACGGCATCATCCACCTGCTTTTTCCAGGACATTACCCTGACGGTAGATACCATTCCCAATGCCACTTATGTATGGTACCGCAAAACCTCGCCTACGGACAGCGTGGAGATCGGCAGCGGCCTTACCTACAACCTGCCTTTCTTCCGCCCCGAAGAGGTAGGTACGTACGTGTGCAAGGTATCGGTGAACAATGGATGCCTTACCCGCCTGGCCCAGTTTACGCTGGACGGCAATTGCGGGCAGGTGGTGCTGCCGCTGTCGTGGAGCCTGGGCGGGAAGTCAGTGCCCGAAGGAAGCCGCCTTACCTGGAATGTCCGCGAAGAAAAGGATGTGGCTCATTACGAGGTGGAAAGACGTACGGAAGGGCAGTTTGCCCCTGTTGGAAAGATAACGGCAAGAAGCACCGGCGCTTCGGCGGTGTACCAGTTTATCGATCATCACCCTGCGCAGGGCCTCAACCTGTACCGTGTAAAGATGGTGCTGGCCGGTGGACGCGTGGAGTACAGCAATACGGTAAGCATAAAGCATTCGGGCAGCAGCGTGCAGGTATTCCCGAACCCCGTGCATGACTTGCTGAACATCCGCGTAGCAGGTCCCCGTGCGGCGGATTACCGGGTAGAGATATGGACGGCCTCCGGCCAGATGACCGAAGCAAGGGAGTGGAAGCACGTACAGTCGGTTTCATTTACTTATAACAGGAAGAAATTGCCTTCAGGTATGTATTTCGTAAAAGTGAAGAACCTGTCTGCGGGAGTGGAAGAAATACGGAAGGTGATATTAGAATAGTCGTTGCATGTTGGTTATAGTTCTGTCAAGGCTGCTCCTTTCCAGGAGTGGCCTTTTCGTTTCACGCAAAGAAGAGATTTAACCGCCAGGACGCGAAGACGCGAGGATATTTTCACGCAAAGCCGCCAAGGAAAAGGAGGCGCAAAGAGAAAATAAGAGGTAAAAAACGACCAAACACCGGCAGACTCTCTTCCTTGCCTTTCCTTTGCGACTTGGCGTGAAATCCCCGCGTCTTCGCGTCCTGGCGGTTAATTCACGATTCACGATTGACGATTCCTGCCCCCTCCATTCACCATTGACCATTGACCATTCACCCTCCGCTTTCCTGCCGCTCCTAATAAATTAGTTGCTCTACTAATGAATTAGTAGTAACTTGGTGGAAACAAGACTGAAATGGTAAAACTGGCAAAAAGAGAAGAACAGATCATGCAGGTGTTCTGGGACCTGGGGAAGGCCTTTATAAAGGAAATCATCCCCCACCTGCCCGATCCCAAGCCGCACTACAACAGCGTGGCTACCATGGTGAAGATCCTGGAGGAGAAAGGCTTCCTCAGCCATGAACCCGTAGGCAATGTGTACCAGTACTTCCCGCTGGTAAGCCGCGAAGAGTACCAGGGCCATGCAATGGAAGATATCGTAAGCAAGTACTTCGATAACTCTTATCCCCGCATGCTGGCCTTTTTTGCAAAGCAGCAAAACCTATCGGAAACGGAACTCAACGAAATCATCAAGCTCATAAAATCCGGCAAACAATGATGCCTTATATCATTAACGTGGCCCTCGTAATGGCCGGCTGCCTTATCTTCTATAAGATACTGCTCCAGAAAGAAACCTTTTACCGCGTCAACCGCTTTGTGCTGGCAGCCTGCCTTCTCATCTCTTTCAGCCTGCCGCTGGTGCCCGTGCCGCAGCAATGGTCGTTCAGGAAGGCGGAACCCGCCGAAGCTGTTTACTCTGCTTCTTCAACGCCTGCGGAGACGGTGGCCAGTCCTGTAACTCCCACCACCTCGCAGCAACAGCCGGTGGTGCGTGAAGCTGGGCCTGCGGAAACGGCAGGGTTCTCCTTTAACGACCTGATGACCTGGATGGTACGCCTGTACTGGTTCGGGGTGATACTTTTCGGGGCCAATTTCCTGTTCCAGGTATTCCTGTTGGTGTACAGGGCGTACAGGAATCCCGCGATTGTCGACGGGCGGTATCGCATAGTGGAGATCCGCGGCGATAAGGCGCCCTGCTCCTTCGGCAACTTCATCTTTATCAATCCTGAAAAATACGACTGGGACACCTACGACCAGATCATCCAGCACGAAAAAGTGCATGTAAGCCAGAAGCACAGCATCGACATAATGCTTGCGGAGATCGTGCTGGTGTTCCAGTGGTTCAATCCCTTTGCCTGGCTGTACCGCAAGGAAGTGGAAACCAACCTTGAATTTCTTACCGATGACGACCTGGTGCAGAACAGCCGCGTGGAGAAATCGAGCTACCAGCTCAGCCTCCTGAAAGTATCGGCCCCGCATTTCCCGCTTAGTCTTACAACAAACTATAATCAATCACTTCTTAAAAAACGCATACTCATGATGAACGCAAAAAAATCAAACGTGCATACGGGATGGAAGTACTTCTTCCTGCTGCCCCTGCTGGTGTTCTTCGCCTCCATACTCAACAGGCCCGTGGTTTACGGCCAGGAGCCCATCACTAAAAACGAAAAGATAAAAGCCCCGAAAGGACCCCGGAAGAACATGAATATCAGCGGCAACCTGGCCACCGAAGGCCAGTGGTTCGCTACCATCAAAGGCAACGAGGTCTCCATACAATTTAAGCAAGACGAGAACGACGCCTCCATGAACCAGTCCACCTTCGACCTCAGCCTCTTTCCCAATCTTCCGAAGGGTACTGCCGGAACGTTCAGGCTGACCCGCGAGGCCGGCACCATGGAATTCAACGGCAAATTTGAAGGCGACCAGGGCATGGGACGCTATAAGTTTACCGGCGACAAGGATTACGCCGCCCAAATGGCCCGCGAAACCGGCGAGGAGCTCGACGATCAGGACCAGATGGTTTTCTTCTTCATCGATGTAAAGAAATCCTATGTGCAGATGCTGAAGGCCGAAGGCTTTACCGGCGTTGCCAAGCACGACCTCATCCCGCTGGTGGCGCTCGACGTAAACAGGGAATTCATCTCCTCCATCCGCCAGAGCGGCTTTAAGGAATTCTCTCTCCACGACCTTATCCCCATGAGGGCTCTGGGCATCAACGGGGCCTATATCACCGAGATCCGCAACGCGGGCTATCCCAACATTACCATGGAGAAGCTGGTAGCTTTCAAATCGCAGGGCATTGACGCCGCGTACCTGGCCAAAATGCGCTCCACCGTTGGCAATAGCAGGGAAGACAAGGCCGTTGCCGGTGACGATTCCGATGACAATGGCGATACTAAATACAAGGACAAAAACAAGAATAAGGAAAGGGATAGGTCGGGTAAAAAGCACTCCGGTGACGACGAGGATGAATACAACATAGTAGCCATGAAGGCGCTGGACGTGGACGAAACCTATATCAATTCCTTAAAGGCCGTTGGCTATAACGGTCTCCACAGCCGCGATCTGCTCTCCCTGAAATCGGTAGGTGTTACTCCCGAATATGTAAAGGGCTTCCATGCCATGGGCTACAAGGACATACCGGCCCAGGAGCTTGTTGCCCTGAAAGCACAGAACATAACACCCGAATTCATCAGGAGCTTTGAAGCCATAGGCTTTAAGAACATCTCCCTGCACCAGGCCATACCGCTGAAGGCCCTGGACATTACTCCTGCTTACATCACTTCCATGAAAGAAAAAGGGTTCAACTACAACGACCTTCAGAAGTACATCCATTTAAAAAGCATCGATTAGAAGGTAGAAGGTATAAGGTAAAAGGTGGAAGGTGAAAGGTAGAAGGCAAAAGCTGGTGGGGCAAGCGGGCCTTCTACCTTCTACCTTTTGCCTTATACCCTACCACCTCTCTCTAGAACATTCTTAACTGAACGCCTTTTGTTCTCCTGGGTGGCTTGGCATCGCCGAAGACGGTTTTGCCGCCGTATTTCCAGCTTTCTTCCATTTCTTTTTGGATCAGCTCCTGGAGCTTGTCTGTTGGGGTGAAGTCTTTTTCCGCACGGGCGG
>DASWNB010000160.1:0-2584 GCA_036399455.1 Flavisolibacter sp.
CATGGCCCAGTGCATGCAGATACTGCGCGATAAGCCCCAGGAGTTCATGGTAGTAAGCGGCGATGATAACCTCACGATGGCGCAGATAGCCTGCGGCATGAAGGGAGTGATCTCCGTAGCAGCCAACTGCTTTCCCAAAGATTTCACCGAGATGGTGAACGCGGCGCTGGCAGAAGATTTTACCAGGGCCCGTTCTTACAACAATAAATTACTGCAGGGATACGACCTGCTGTTTGCAGAGAATAACCCTGCCGGCGTAAAGGCTTTCCTGAGCGAGCTGGGAATAATCGAGAACCACCTGCGCCTGCCCCTGGTACCGCTCAGCGAAGCTATCCACCGGCAGGTACGCGAATACCTTGCTTCATTAATGGAAAAGGGTGGCGATGCATAAGCTGCTCCTCCTCCTTCTTCTAGCCTGCTGCTCCGTTTCGCTGCATGCTCAGCACCGTGTTACCCTGGTGGTGAAAAGCCTGCCGTCTTACCATCGCGCATCAGACCCAATTTATCTGGCAGGCCCGTTCAACAACTGGAATCCGGGCCACGAGAACTGGAAACTGAAAGCAATCAATGGCAAACCCGGCATTACAATTGAAGTCCCCAAAGGCATGATTGAATTCAAGCTTACGAAAGGCAACTGGGAAAAGGTGGAGTCCGCCGACCAGGGCAGGCAGGTAGAGAACAGGCGGATGGTAATTGAAGGCGATACAACAGTAGAGCTGGACGTACAGCACTGGGCCGACCATTTTCCCCAAAGAACCCGGAAAAGCACGGCAGGCAAGAACGTCCGAATCATCGACACGGCTTTCTTTATGCCCCAACTGAACCGCCACCGCCGCATCTGGATCTACCTTCCCGAATCATACGCCACCTCCCGCAAAAAATACCCGGTCCTATACATGCACGATGCCCAGAACCTCTTTGATGACGCCCTTTCCTTCTCCGGTGAATGGGGCGTTGACGAGGCACTGGATACGCTGGGCAGAAGTATGGAGGAATGCATCGTGGTGGGCATAGATAACGGGGGAGAAAAGCGGCTGAACGAGTACTCGCCCTACGATATGGATCGCCACGGCAAAGGCGAGGGCGACCAGTACGTGGACTTCCTTGTAAAAACACTCCGTCCTTACATCAACAGGAACTTCCGCACCAAAAGATGCGGCAAGCACAATTATATCGCGGGCAGCTCCATGGGCGGGCTGATCTCCCTGTACGCTATTCTCAAGTATCCAAAAAAATTCGGCGGGGCAGGCATCTTCTCACCCGCTCTCTGGATAGCTCCCCGCATCCGCGAAGCCGCCGAGGCCAATGCCCGCAAGGTAAAGGGCCGCATCTATTTCTTTGCCGGCCAGCAGGAAAGCGAAAGCATGGTGCCCGATATGCTCGGCATCTTTGAAATCCTCCGCCGCCACTCCAAAGCCGACATGACTACCGTTGTCCGGGCCGAAGGCCGCCACAGCGAAGCCACCTGGCGGAACGAGTTTCCCTTGTTTTACCAGTGGCTGATGAGGTGAGGGACGTGAATCGTGAATCGTCAATCGTGAATGGTCGTTTGTTGCGGAAGATTCATTGTTGGAGCGGTCAGCTTGTTTAATACCCTTTAGACATTATTCACAGGTCCTTGCTTCGAGGCCTCCGTGGGTGGAAGCGTTCCTGGGGTTAACCGCCAGGACGCGAAGACGCGAGGAGATTTCACGCACTTGTCCCGCAGCAGGCGGGAAAGGCGCGTGAAATCCCTTTGCGTTCTTCGCGATTAGACCAGGAAACTTACCCTACGGAGACTTCGAAGCAAGGCCTGCGGATAATGTCTAAAGGGTATAAATGTTCAATAGCCACTGCTCAATTTTCAGTAGGTCTCCGAATTGGAACGCACTTGAGAATTGAGCATTGATATATTGAATATTAGAATAAAGTACCTGCTGCAATAAAAAATGAATCTTCCTCCTTAAGTGACCCATTCACGATTGACGATTGACGATTCACGCCCATCAATGCACTTCATACGTATTTCCTTCCAATGCAAGCTCCGTTTGGGGGAACACCTGGCGGGCTTCGGTAAGGAAGGGATCGAGGGTGCTGTACTTTGAGCTGAAGTGGCCGATGAGCAGTTTGTTTACCATGGCCCTGCGGGCGATCTCTGCTGCCTGGCGGGTGGTGGAGTGAAAACGCTCGAAGGCTTTTTCCTGCATGTTGTCCAGGTAAGTGGTTTCGTGGTAGATCATGTCGCAGCCGTAGATATGCTGGATGATGCTTTCGTCGTAGCGGGTATCGGCGCAGTAGGCGTATTTTTTCCCGCGTTCGGGTGCGGTGGTCACTGAGTCGTTTTTGATTACTTCGCCGCGGGGCGTGATGTAGTCTCGGCCTTCCTGAAGGCTGCTGTAAAAGCTGACGGGGATGCGGAGCTTTTTTACCTTGTCGATAAGAAGCTTGCGCTTGCCTTCCTTTTCCTCGAACAGGAAGCCGTAGCATTCGATGCGGTGGTCGGTGCGGAAGCAGCTTACCTTGATCTTGTCATTGTCCAGCAGCACGCCGTTGCCGGTAAGCGTATGGAAATGGAGGGGATAGCACATGGCGGTATCGGCTACCT
>DASWNB010000161.1:0-1729 GCA_036399455.1 Flavisolibacter sp.
GGAAGTGGTGGCGGAGTTTGTGTTTACGTGGTCGTTCAAAGTGAGAAGAAGCTGATGGCTGGTAGCTGTTGGCTGTTGGCTTTGTTCCCGTGCAGCTATTTGCATCCTTTAGATGAAAGAAGTCTATCGCCTTACAGGAACTAAGCCATCAGCCATCAGCCAACAGCTATCGGCTAACAGCTATCCCTTACCTTAGCAAAAACCTCAACCATGAAACTTGCATTTCACGGCGCGGCACGCACCGTTACCGGCTCCAAGCACCTGATCAGCTTAACGAATGGGAAACAGATATTGCTGGATTGCGGCATGTTCCAGGGAATGGGCAGGGATACCGATTCCATGAACCGTGATTTCGGCTTTGAGCCTTCGCAGGTGGATGCGCTGGTTCTTTCCCACGCCCATATAGACCACAGCGGGCTTATACCCAAGCTGGTGAAGGAAGGTTTCCGCGGCCGCATCTTCTGCACCGACGCCACCCGTGAGCTTGCCGTGCTGCTGCTGGAGGATTCGGCGGAGATACAGGAGAACGATGCCAGGTACCACAACAAGGGCAACAAGGTGCAGGGAAAGCCCCTGCTTCAGCCGCTGTACAATGTGGACGATGCAAAGCAGTCGTTTGAGCTGTTCGAGTCCCGGCCATACGGCGAATGGTTTGAGGTGATGGATGGAGTGGAATGCCTGTTCACCGATGCAGGCCATATCATCGGCAGCGCCTGCGTGCACCTCCGTATACGCGAGAACGGCCAGCAGCGGCAGATATCCTTCAGCGGGGATGTTGGACGCTACCGCGATGTGATCCTCAAATCGCCCGAAGCCTTCCCACAGGCCGACTTCATCATCATGGAATCCACCTACGGCAATAGCCTGCACGAGGACATCCATTCGTCCGTAGATACCCTCCTGAACTGGATTGAAAAGACCTGCCTGCAAAAGAAAGGTAAGCTCATCATGCCAGCCTTCAGCCTCGGCCGCACGCAGGAGATCCTCTATGCCCTGAACCAACTGGAGAATGAGAACCGTCTTCCAAAAGTGGATTACTTCCTGGACAGCCCCCTGAGCATACAGGTGACCGACCTGGTAAAGAACTATCCCGGGCACTTCAACAAATCCATACAAAAAGTAATGAAGTCCGATACCGATCCCTTCCATTTTAAGGGATTGCGCTACGTGAAATCGGTGGAGGAATCCAAGCAGCTCAACTACCGCAACGAGCCTTGCGTGATCCTTTCTGCCAGCGGCATGGCTGAAGCGGGCCGCGTCAAGCACCACATCAGCAACAACATAGAAAACTCCAGGAATTCCATCCTCATGACCGGCTACTGCGAACCCCGCTCCCTCGGCGGCCGCCTGCTGTCAGGAGAGAAGGAGGTTGGCATCTTTGGCGTACAGCACGAGGTGAATGCCGATATCGGCGCCATCCGCAGCATGAGCGCCCACGGCGATTACGAAGACCTGAGCCAGTGGCTCTCCGGCCAGGACCCCCGCTCCGTCCGCAAGCTCTTCCTTGTCCACGGCGAACCGGAAGTGCAGGAAGGACTTAAGAAGCGTTTATTGAAAAAGGGCTTCCAGGACGTGGAGATACCGGAGCGGCATTGGGAGGTAGGATTAGGATAGCTATTGGCTGATAGCTGTTGGCTGTTGGCCTGTTCCGTACAACTAAATGCTTTCGGTGTTTTAAAGGTAATTTAATTAACCGCCGAAACGCCAAGGCCCGAAGAGCACCAAGTAA
>DASWNB010000162.1:0-5557 GCA_036399455.1 Flavisolibacter sp.
CCCACATGGCTGTTTCGGAGGAAAATACCTTGGCCATGGAAGAGCTGAGGGTATAGTCTTTTTTCTGGTCCTTGTCGAAGGCGGCTCTCATGCACAGCAGGCGGGCTGCTTCTATGCGGGTGGCCATGTCGGCCAGTTTGAAAGCAATGGCCTGGTGGTTGGATATTTCGGTACCAAAGGCCTTGCGTTCTTTTGAGTATTTGAGTGAAAGCTCGTAGGCGCCGCTGGCAATGCCCAGTGCCTGCGATGCGATGCCTATGCGGCCGCCGGCCAGTGTTTTCATGGCGAATTTAAAGCCGAAGCCATCCTCGCCAATGCGGTTTTCCTTGGGCACCTTCACGTCGTTGAACAGGATGGTGTGGGTATCGGAGGCGCGGATGCCCAGCTTGTTCTCCTTGCCGCCCACCACTACGCCGGGCCAGTTCTTTTCCACGATGAACACGCTGATGCCTTTGTGGCCCTTGGAAGGATCGGTTTGGGCAATGACCAGGTAAACCGATGCAGTGCCGCCGTTGGTGATCCAGTTCTTGGTGCCGTTGAGCAGGTAATGGTCGCCCTTGTCCTCGGCTGTTGTGCGCTGCGAGGTGGCGTCGCTGCCTGCTTCAGGCTCGCTGAGCAGGAAGGCGCCGGTATAAAGCTCTCCATCTTTGATGCCTTGGGCAAGCGGGGTAAGATATTTCTGTTTCTGCTCTTCGGTTCCGTAAGCTTCCAGTCCGTAGCACACCAGGCTGTTATTCACGCTCATGCACACGCTTACGCTGGCATCTATCTTGGAGATCTCTTCCATTGCCAGCACATAGCTGACGGTATCGAGGCCGCTGCCGCCGTAGTCGGGGCTGACCATCATGCCAAGAAAGCCAAGTTGGGCCAGCTTCATTATCTGTTCCCTGGGAAACTGCATTTTTTCATCGCGTTCAATAACCCCCGGCAGGCATTCGTTTTGCGCAAAATCACGCGCTGCCTGCTGGATCATAAGGTGCTCTTCGCTTAACTGGAAATTCATATAGTCAAATTGTGCCGCAAAAATAGAGGAAAAGGCGGAAGGGGAAAGGTAAAAGGCGGGAGGCTGTTTTATAGCAGTCAGTGTTTACCGGACGTAAGGCCGTTTATAAGAAATATTCAATATATCAATGCTCAATATTCAAGTGCACTGCCGGATTGGAACCTCCCTGAAAATTGTACGTTGAGCATTGATTATTGAACATTCCTGCTTTTCACCTTCTACCCTTTACCTTTCACCTTCTCCCCTACACCTCCAACACCACATTCCCTCCCACCGGGTAGCCTGTGCAGGTGAGAATAAGGCCGGATTGGAGGTCGCGGGGGGTGAGGACTTCGTTGTAGGACATCCAAACGTTGCCGTGGAGGCAGCGGGCCGCACAGTTGCCGCAACGCCCGGCTTCGCAGCTATAGGGAAGAATGATGCCCTGCTTTTTGGCGGCTGACAGGATGGTATCGGGATAGGCGGAGGTAAATTGAAATACGGTGCCCTGGCTGCGGATTGTTACGCTATATGCGTTTTTATCGGGCGGCTCGGCTTTGGGCGGTTTAGCGTTGTAGGTAATGAAGTTTTCACGCTTGATATTTTCCGGCGGCACGCCCTGCTCCCGGAGGGTATAGATGCACATGCGCATGTAAGCTTCAGGGCCGCAGACATAAAAAAGGCATTGCTCCGGTGGAAGGGCATTGTGCTCCTGCAGCAGCTCCAGCAGGTGCTCGCGGTACAGGCGGGCATACCTGAGGTTGGGAGAATTGCTGAAGAGGAAAAGGAGCCGGAACCTTTCGGGAAACTGCTGCTCCAACAGCTTCAGTTCTTCGTAAAAGATGGTTTTTCCGGGTGATGGATTGCTGAAGACCAGAACGGCCCTTGTGGAAGCATGAGTGTGCAGCAGGGTTTTAAGCAGGGAGAAGACCGGCGTAATGCCGCTGCCCGCCGCAAAGAAAAACACCTGGCTGTAGTCCGGAAGATTATCCGGAAGGATAAACAACCCGCCTGTTCCCGTGGTCAGCAGCCTGTCGCCGGGCCTTGCTTCGTCCACCAGCCTGCGCGAAAAGACGCCGTTCTCCACCCGCTTTACTCCTATTCCCAGCGGCTCGTCCAGTTCCGGCGAAGCTATGATGGAATAAGACCTGCGTATCTCTTCTCCACCCTCCTGCCTTACCAGCGTAAGATACTGCCCCGCCTTCCACCTGATACCGTGCCCCTCTTCAAATACAAACGCTTTGAACCCTTTCACCACCTCCCTCACTTCAGTTATGATGATTGTTTTATATTCTCCCTGGGGCATGGCGGCAAAGATAGGTGGCGTGAATCGTCAATCGTCAATCGTGAAAAGAACCACAAGGACTTAAAGACGCTAAGCAGCACAACGCTCTTGGTGAAACCTCGTGTCTCCGCGCCTTCGTGGTTCCATTCACGATTGACGATTCATGATTGACGATTCATGATTCACGCCCTTATCTTTGCCGCCATGAACCTGAGGATCATTCAAACCGGAACGCCTGAGTACGAGGAGATGGTCGGGCTGCGGATGAAGGTGCTGCTGGACCCTATCGGCATACCCCGTTCCTACATCGACCCTGAAAGGGAAAAAGACGACCTGCTGCTTGTTGCCGAAGAGGATGGAAAACTCATTGGCTGCTGCGTCCTGACCCGCGTGGACGGGCATTCCATCCAGCTAAGGCAGATGGCGGTGGACAACAGCCTGCAAGGCAAGGGCGTCGGTGCAGCCATCGTTTCCTTTGCAGAGCAAACGGCCCGCCACCACGGCTACCGCCTGCTCACAATGAATGCCCGCGATGTTGTTCTGGACTTCTACCGCAAGTGCGGCTACACCGTCGCCGGCGACCAGTTCTTCGAAGTAGGAATACCGCATCACAGGATGGAGAAAAGGCTGGAGGAAGAGGGTAAAAGGTAAAAGGTAGAAGGTAGAAGGGATTAGGAATTAGGAGCTACGGCTTACGGCTTATGACTTTGAACTTCCCATTCACGATTGACGATTGACGATTCACGACATTCACCATTCACCATTCACAATTCACGACATGAAACACCTGATGATAATCGCTTTCCTGTTCCTGGTTTTAGGTGCCGGGGCCCAGGATATGAAGTTTGTTATAAAGAATAAAGAAGACGGGACGCCTTTATTCGGGGCTACGCTGCTGTGGAAGGAGCAGAACCGGTCCTTTGCCAGCGACAGCGCCGGCGTGGTGCTGGTAAGCGGCATACCTGCCGGAACGCAGCATTTTACACTCAGCCATGTAGGCTTTGAAGAGCAGGAACTGAGCTATACCTTTCCCCTGTCCGTTAATGAGATGGAGATCCAGATGGAGGAAGAGCATGAGCATGAAGAAGAAGTGATAGTCACCACCACACGCACCAGCCGCACCATCACCAACACGCCTACGCGGGTGGAGATCATCTCCGGTGAAGAACTGGAAGAAAAAGGCAATATGAAGCCGGGCGACATACGCATGCTGCTGAGTGAAAGCACCGGCATACAAACACAGCAGACCTCGGCCACCTCCTATAATTCCAGCATCCGCATACAGGGACTTGATGGCCGCTATACGCAGATCCTGCGCGATGGCTACCCGCTTTACTCCGGCTTTCCCGGTGGGTTGAGCATCATGCAAATAGCCCCGCTTGACCTGAGGCAGGTGGAAGTGATCAAAGGCTCTTCCTCCACCCTTTACGGCGGCGGTGCCATTGCCGGCCTGGTAAACCTCGTTTCCAAAACTCCCGGTCACGAACGCGAGCTGAGCTTCGTGGCCAACGCCACCACGGCAGGGGGGCTGGACCTGAGCGGTTTTTACAGCAGTCTGCTCCGGGAAGAAAAGAACGGCATCACGGTCTTTGCTTCACGCAACAGCACCGCTCCATACGATCCCGCCGACATTGGACTGACCGCCATTCCCAAGTCCGAACGCTATACCATCAACCCACGCTTTTTCTTTTACGGCTCCCGCACCAGCGCCGATGTCGGCTTCAGCTATATCAACGAGGACCGCACCGGCGGCAACATCGACTACATCCGCAACAAGCGGGACCAGGGTTATTTTGAAGCCAATCTTACCGACCGCTTTACCGCGCAGGCCGCCATACATCACACTGCCTCCGAAAGAACCACCCTGCACTTCAGGAACAGCTACAGCCATTTCAAGCGTACGCTCACCACAAACGATGCTTACGTGTTTTCCGGCGTGCAGCGCTCAGGCTTTTCAGAGCTGAGCGTCGACCATCGACGTGAGAAATCGGAATGGATTGGAGGCATCAACTTCCTGAGCGATGATTTCTCCGAAGGCACTCTTTCCGCACAGCCACGGGATTATCACTACAATACTTACGGAGTGTTTGTGCAGAACACCTGGGAGCCTTCGGAGCGCTTCGTGCTGGAGACCGGCCTTCGCGGCGACCTGGTGCCGGAGTACGGCTTCGGGGTATTGCCAAGGGTATCGGCCCTTTACCGCTTCTCACCCGGCTTTACCGCCCGCCTGGGCGGCGGCATGGGCTATAAAACGCCTACGGTTTTTACCGAAGAAACAGAGCGCATGCAGTTCCGCAACATCACGCCCATCGACGAGGACAATACGGAGAACGAGCGTTCCTACGGTGGCAATTTCGACCTCAACTACCGCACTTCCCTTGGCGAGGTAAGCCTGAGCATCAACCAGCTTTTCTTTTATACACGCCTGCAAAAGCCCCTGGTGCTGGAACCCATCGGCAGCTCACTTGTTTACAGGTTTGTAAATGCCAACGGCCACATAGATACAAAGGGAATGGAGACGAACATACGCCTGATCTACGGCGATTTCAAGCTTTTCATTGGCTACACCCTGGCTGATGTAAACACGCATTACAACAATCAAAAAGTCCTGCTGCCCTTAACGGCCCGCCACCGCCTCAACAACGTGCTGATGTACGAAAAACATGAGAGTATCAAACTCGGACTGGAAGCCTACTACACCTCGCGCCAGCGCCTGGGTGACGGCTCAACCGGCCAGCCCTACTGGATCACCGGTTTCATGGCGGAAAAAATATGGGAACGCTTCTCCGTCTACATCAATTTTGAAAACTTCACGGACACCCGCCAAACCCGCTTCGACACCATCTACACGGGCTCAATTGATAACCCTGTATTTCGTGATATATATGCTCCGGTGGATGGATTTGTGGTTAATGGAGGGATTAAGATCAGGTTGTAAAGAGAAGCTGTTGGCTGATAGCTGTTAGCTGATGGCTTGTTCCCGTTCAGCCTATCAGCAGATGTATTTTAACGATGATTGCTTTACCACCACGCCCAGGCACGCGATTCTGTTTTCGCGGCTTTGCGTCCCGACATTTAAACCAATGGATTTCCGGCAGAAAATGTCCATAGCTCCACGTGCACGGCTATCAGCTAACAGCTATCAGCCAACAGCTTCTCCCCTCACGTTTCCTCCAATACCAACGCATCTAAACTCCGTAAGCCAATGTTCTTCTTCGAAATGAATCCTTCCGCGTATTTGACACCGATGCGTTTGCCGAGAAGGCGGGCACGGGACAAATACGCGGAAG
>DASWNB010000163.1:0-6119 GCA_036399455.1 Flavisolibacter sp.
CCCCAGGGCGAGATCTTTCTGTCGGTAAACTCATGCTGTAACTCGTGCATCTTTAAAGTGAAGTCTGGTTGCTTCAAAAGTTACTAATTATCAGCAACATCCTTCTAATACTCCTGACTCTATTGCATGATTTGGGTTCAATGTTCAATCCTCAACTTTCAAGTGGTTTCAATTCGAAGCCTTCCTTGAATATTGAACATTGAGCGTTGAATATTGAACATTCTCTCTCTTTATAAAGAACAAGCACTGTATTAAGCAAGAAGCGTTTCAATAAATTGCTTTGCTTTCCTAATTATCTCCAGCGGAGCTTCCTTGTGTGGTGTGTGTCCAAGTCCGGGAAGGATAAATGTTTCGGCCCGGCCTTGAACCTGGCCTGCTATTCCCTGCACCTGTTTCATTGTTCCGTATTCATCTTTTTCGCCTTGAATGATAAGTGTGGGACATACGATGTTGGGTAAGAAGTGCTCGATATTCCAGGTCCTGTACTCTTCGCTGAGCCAGGTATCTGTCCAGGCATGGAAGACGGCATCTGTCTTTTCCCCGTGGTACTTTGCCAGGCGGCTTTTCAGTATCGTTTCCCTATAACTTTCTACGGCAGCCTTGAGTCCGTCAATCGTTTCCTGCTCTACAAAAATATGTGCGGCTTCGGAGATAACGGCTTCAATCCCGGAAGGGTATTTTGCCGCTGCAATCAGGGCAATCGAGCCGCCGTCGCTGTGGCCGAAGAGTATTGCTTTTGTGATATTTAATTGAAGAAGGAGTGTGTTCAATGTATCTGCTTCGTCTTCCAGGTACCTGTTGGACCGGTGTACGCTTTGCATAGGTTCTGATCTTCCATATCCTTTCCTGTCATAGACCAGCAGGTTGCAGGAAGTTGCTTCCGCCAGCTTGCAGGGAAAGTCACGCCATAAGGCAACACAGCCCAGCGAATCGTGCAGGAACACAATCGTTGGACGGTTTTCATGGTTTTCAATAAGGCGCACATACAGCAGGCTGCCGCTTACTTCTACCTGTGAATCAATATTGCGCATGTATTTATGAATGCTCAACAAATGTTCAATGCCCAATTTTCAAGTATGTTTCCAATCCGGAGACTTATTTGAAAATTGAGCATTGAGCGTTGAATATTGAATATTTTCTTTCAAAGAAACCCTGCATCCAATAAGAACTGCCCGCTCCAAAAGACTCTGCTGTGGACTGTGCCACCTCCGGCAAGCCTTCGGCGGCCGCAGGGACTTCCTAGAACCCCTTCGGCTTCAGGGTATTGTTGTCCCTATTCACATCCGGCAGCCTTTTGTCAGGGTCGAGCACAATTTCTTCTATGCGGCTGGTAGTGGGAAGATTGAAGGTCCAGAGCGGGCCGCGCTGCCATACTTCCACGGGAAGGTCGAGGCGGTGCTGCTTGCCGTTCGATTCCTTGACAAGCACCGCTACAGGCATCACCATCTTTTCGAAGTTTTGTATGGTAACGGCAGAGCCGTTCTGGGGTTTGTTCTCGTTGTACACCACGCCTACAACGCCCTGGTCGAGTTTCCAGTTGTTGAGCACCCATCCTCTCCAGAACCAGCCCAGGTCTTCGCCGGACACATTTTCCATGGTGCGGAAAAAATCCCAGGGGGTAGGATGCTTGTAGGCCCAGCGGCGGATGTATTCGCGAAAGGCTGCATCAAATCTCTTCTCACCTAATACCACATTGCGCAGGACGCTAAGCATCACGGCCGGCTTGAAGTAAGCCACTGTCCCCAGCTCTAACTGTTGCGTTACATCGGGAGTGGTCATAAGAGGGTCAAGGGGATAGAGGCCTTCGGCATCATCGGCGTTGAAGTAGGAGAAAGTGGCAAACTCACCCTTGTTGAACTCGCGGGTGGAAAGCTCGTTGATGAAGGAGTTGAAGCCTTCATCCATCCACGCGTATTTTCTTTCGTTGGTGCCAACGATCATGGGGAACCAGGTATGGCCCACCTCGTGGTCGGTAACGCCCCAGAGGCCTTCGCCGCTGTCCTGGTAACTGCAAAACACAAGTCCGGGGTATTCCATGCCGCCTACTATACCGGCCACGTTCACCATTACGGGATAGGGATATTCAAACCACATGCGGGAGTAATGCTCCACACTGGCTTTTACCATTTCGGTGCTTCGCTGCCATCCGTCCTTTTTAATGCTTTCAACAGGATAGGCGCTCATGGCCAGCGAGGTTTTGCCGCCGGGAAGATTGATACGGGCGGCGTCCCATACAAAAGCCCTTGATGCGGCCCAGGCAATGTCACGTGAGTTCTGCATACGGAAACGCCAGGTAAGCATCTTTTCAGAACGTACTGCCTTGCGGTCATTGATCTCGGCAGGTGTGCGCAGCATTACGGTCTTGTCGCTGTTGCGGGCAGAGGCCAGGCGTGATTGCTGTGCGGAAGTAAGCACATCCTTTTCGTTTGCCATTTCGCCTGAGGCCACCACTACCATGTTGGACGGAGCGGTGATGCTGTATTCGAAATCGCCGTATTCATGATAAAACTCTCCTGCGCCAACATAGGGAAGTGTATTCCATCCCTGTATATCATCGTACACGGCCATGCGTGGGAACCACTGGGCCACTTCGTAAATAATGCCGTTGCGGGTGCTCAGCCTTCCCATGCGGTCGGTGCCGTATTCAGGGATGGTGAATTCGAAAGCAATGGTCAGTTGCGCCTTGTCGCCGGATGCTTTCAGCGGCTGCTGGAGCCATACCTGCATACGTGTATCGGACACCTGGAACTCGGGGGTGTACTTCTTTCCTCCCGTCTCCAATGAAACTGATTTGATGACCTGCCCCTCGGTGAACTTGGCATTGGCCCATCGTCCGCCGGTTTGCGTTGTGGTAGCCGAGCCGCGTGATTCTTTCTTATAAATATTCTGCTCAAGCTGGAGCCAGAGAAAGCGGAGGTTGTCCGGCGAGTTGTTGGTATAGCTTATCTGCACCTCACCGGTTACCTTATGCGACAGCGTATCGAGGGTGCAACTGATGCGGTAGTCCGCCCTGTTCTGCCAGTACTTCGGTCCCGGCTCACCGCTGGCGCTCCGGAACTCCGTTCCCGTTTGCGGGTAGAACTCGGGATGAAATGCTTCACGGTGGTTGTACCTGTTCTGTGCCAGCGCCGCCATTGCGCCGCCAGTGAGCAGGAGGATTAAATAGAGTTTTTTCATTGTGCTTTATAAGGGGATTAAAAATAAGGATTATTCGGTGCGGATAGGAGGTTTAGGCTTCGAGGGGATGACCGATAAGCGACCACCGATAACCGAAGGGAGGATAACCGATCGGTGGTCGGTGGTCTCTTATCGGTTATCTTCCCTTCGCTTATCGGTCATCCTCCCTCTCACGCGAACATTCGCTCTGCCTGCTCAAGGCTCTCGGGTTTGCCTACGTCGAGGAGGCGTTCGCCGTCGTGTTCGTAGGAGGCGATTTTGTTTTCGGGGGCAAGAGCGAGGTAGACATCTATCAAGGAGAAGCGGCCGGTGAAGGGGATAAGATCAAACACCGAAGGCTCGAAGAGGGCGATGCCGCTGTAGGCTTTGGGGAAGATGTCCTTTGCCTGCAGTACGATCTTTTCCTCGCCGGTCTTGGTATTCTTCCAGCCGCAGAGGCGGTTGTATTTATTGAAAAGAAGATAGCGCGATGTTTCCCTGTTGGTCACGGCCACGGTGATGATCGATTGCTGCTGCTGGTGGTGCGCCAGGAAGAACTTGGGATTGAGCTCGGCCAGTATGTCCACGTTGATGGTGAGAAAGGTGTCGTCTTCAAGGAACTTACGGGCCTTGAGCAGGCCGCCCCCGGTTTCCAGTAGCTCGTCACTTTCGTCGGAGATCATTACGTTGCTGCCCCAGCCTTTGTTCTTTTCAATCGCTTCCCGTACCTGGTCGGGGAAATGGTGGATGTTCACTACAACGTCTGTAACGCCAAACTGCTGCAGGTATTCGATGTTCCGCTGCAACAGCGATTTGCCGTTCACTACGGCCAGAGCTTTGGGGTGATTATCGGTCCACGGCTTGAATCGGGTGCCTAGTCCTGCGGAAAAGATCATTGCTTTCATATCTAGTGTTTCTTGTTTTTAGTTTCTGGTTTCTCGTTTGTGGTTTCCGGTACCGGGCCATAATCAGGAACCAGAGACCAGAAACCTGAAACCCTCCATAAATATCAAACAAAAAGAGTGCTTATTTTGCAGGCATGTCTGGATACAGCAATCTCTCCGACTTCCTGGATGGCATCAATATCCACGAAATCTCCGGCGACACGATTTATAAGGAAGGCCAGATCGGCCGCTCCATCCGTCTTCACGAGGAAGAGCTTCCTGATATGGACGAGGCCGATATTGTGCTGGTCGGATGCGGGGAGCAGAGAGGCGCCGCACTCATCCATCCCGCAGGAGCAGCCAATGCCATCCGGACCGAATTCTACAATCTTTACCACTGGCATAAGGACGTGCGGCTGGCCGATGCAGGCAATGTAAAGTCCGGCAAGACCCTTGCCGATACCTACGCCGCGCTGAAAATAGTTGTGCACGAGCTGATGCAGATGGGCAAGATGGTGGTGGTGCTTGGCGGCTCGCAGGACCTCACGCTGGCACAGTACTATGCCTTTGCCGATGACAAGCGCTCCATCGAAGCCGTGGGTGTGGACGCGGTAATTGACATACACCTCGATTCGCCTTTCCGTGCGGATAATTTCCTGATGGAGCTGCTGACCGCAGAGCCCAATTATATGAGGCATTACAGCCACATTGGGTTTCAAAGCTATTTTGTTCACCCGCGTATGCTGGAAACGATGGACAAGCTGCGCTTTGACTGTTTCCGTGTAGGCAACGTGCGGGAACACCTGGAAGAGATGGAGCCCGTCATCCGCAACTGCAGCATGATGTCGTTCGACATATCGGCAATTGCCCATGCCTTTGCTCCCGCCAATACCATTACGCCCAACGGCCTGAACGGCGAGGATGCCTGTACGCTGATGCAGTACGCAGGTATGAGCAGCCATATGCAAACGATAGGTATTTACGGCTACCGCCCGGAGAGGGATAAGGACAATCTTACCGCAAAGCAGATCAGCCAGATGCTGTGGTACCTGATGGACGGACGCAGCAGGGCCAGCCGCGAAGCCCGCATGGAAGAGCGAGAGCTGTTCAACGAATTCCATATCAGCTTTGCCGAAGTAGAGACCCTTTTTCTTCAAAGCAAAAAAACCGGCCGCTGGTGGATGCAGCTTCCCGACCGCCAGTTCATTGCCTGCTCCCACCGTGATTATATTCTTGCCAGCGCCAATGAAATCCCGGAGCGGTGGCTGAGAGCGCAGGAGAGGCCGTAGGGCCGTTCACCGATGAGCGATGACCGTTAACCGAGGGGTCGTCTTGGATACTTACTTTTTGCTCCTGACAATTACTCCGCGTGCTATAGGTAAGTGATTTGATAACAGGTATATCAAAAGCAGGTGTCTGCGAATTGATATACCTATTATCAAGCTGTATGGCGTGTGTTCTTAAAGCAATCCAGAATAAAATTCTCAACCGGTACCGAATTGGTTATTGCGGCTACTTGTGCTGCTTATGTCGGGTCGGCACCAAGCTGCGTTGTGAGATATTCTGTTAGATATTGATCTGCTTTCTGGTGTATCTGGTCATGGGCCTGTTGCCATTCCCTCCCTGGTAAATAGCGCCATAGAAAGCTAAAGAATTATCAAAAACATATTCCAGGCCTGAATTATGGTCTTGTCCAACATTAGGATATATCTCAACCATCGGCTGGTTCGACAAGCTATGAATGGCATCAGGATAGGGGCTTGGACAGCTTGAGACAGATTCAATTGTGATACTGGCTGAAGAAGCAGGGCCTGTTTGAAAGTAATAAAGATCAGTTTCTGCACTTGTCTGCCCCTGGAAAATAGTGAGAGTAAATTCGCAAGTCGCACTACCTCCGTCCTCCTGCATCGTACCTGTTACCGTTATGTCCTGATAGTGAGGTTGCGCTATCGCAACCTTGGCGCCAAAGAAGTTATATGGTCCGGACTGCGGGGGGGCTATTATTTCCGCAGATACCGTGTAGCAGGGAGACTGAGCCCTTACTTCAAAAGAGGTAATGAAGAATAAAATAGCCAGGAA
>DASWNB010000164.1:0-2204 GCA_036399455.1 Flavisolibacter sp.
GGAAGCACGCACCCAGGCCCTGGCCCTGCAGCAGGAGATCGTGGACGAAGCCAAGCAAAAAGCCAACAAGGAAGCCCGCAAGATCATCATCCAGAGCATCCAGCGTACCGCCGCCGAACAGGCCATTGAGAACGCCATTACTGTTTTCAACCTTGAAAGCGATGAGATAAAAGGCCAGATCATCGGCCGCGAAGGCCGGAATATCCGCGCCATCGAAGCCGCTACCGGTGTTGACCTTATTGTGGACGACACCCCCGAAGCCATCATTCTTTCCTGCTTCGACCCCCTCCGCCGCGAAATCGCCCGCCTCAGCCTTCAAAGGCTGGTAACGGACGGACGTATCCACCCCGCCCGTATCGAGGAAGTGGTGGAGAAAACCCGCCGCCAGTTGGAAGAGCAGGTAATGGAAATTGGCGAACGCACGGTCATCGAACTCGGAATCCACGGCCTGCACAAGGAACTGGTAAGGATAGTGGGCAAGATGCGCTTCCGCTCCTCGTACGGACAAAACCTGCTGATGCACAGCCGCGAGGTAGCCAATCTTTGCGGTATCATGGCCGCCGAGCTGGGATTGAACCCCAAGCTGGCCAAGCGTGCCGGCCTTCTGCACGATATAGGCAAGGTGCCCGACGAAGAAACCGAGCTGAGCCACGCCCTTCTTGGCGCCAAGCTGGCCGAGAAGTATGGTGAAAGCCCCGCAGTGATAAACGCCATCGGCGCTCACCACGACGAAATGGAAATGCAGTACGTCATCTCCCCCATCATCCAGGCCTGCGACGCCATCTCCGGCGCCCGTCCCGGTGCCCGCAGGGAGATCATGCAGCAATACATCCAGCGTATCAAGCAGCTTGAGAACCTTGCCCAGGCCTACAACGGTGTGGAAAAGGCCTATGCCATCCAGGCCGGCCGCGAGCTGAGGGTAATTGTAGAAGCCGATAAAGTAACCGACCAGGAAAGCGAAACGCTCTCCTTTGAAATAGCCCAGAAGATCCAGACCGAAATGACGTATCCGGGGCAGATTAAGGTGACGGTGATCAGGGAGAAGAGAGCGGTTAATGTGGCGAGATAAAGCTGTTGGCTGGTGGCTTTTAGCTGTTGGCTATTTTGTAACTGAAAAGGGATTTTTCACAGGTTTTGTTGTTGTTTCTCCTTTCAGGGATGGAAGCCGTCTTTTTAGCTTCGCAGAAAAGACATGAAAAACTTCAAGCAGCTAAGAGTATGGCAGAATGGGATGAAGATCGCCGTAAACGCTTTCCGGCTTGTCCAGACTTTTCCAAAGGAAGAGCGCTTTGGTTTAGCATCCCAGATTACCCGTGCAGGCGTCTCCATTCCCTCCAACATAGCCGAAGGCAGTAGCAGGAGCAGTGAGAAAGATTACTGCCGGTTTATAGAGATTTCACTCGGATCGTCGTTTGAGCTGGACACACATCGTTCTTATTTCAGAGGCGCTTGGCTTTGGAAACCCGGAGCTGAGAAACATGCTCCTGGCAGACATAGAGCAGGAGAACATCATGCTACACAGCTTTCTGTCCACCTTACGAAGTAGTTAATTATGTTCCGGAATCGGCTATCAGCCAATAGCCATCAGCTAACAGCCCAGAAAAATTTGGCCATTCTCCAATCTCCCCCTACCTTTGCCTCCCTAAATTTTGAGTTATGAACGCTGCTGCTGTTGCCTATATACACGAACAACTTACGGGCAAAAAAGAATTCCCCAAGTTCAAGGCCGGTGATAATGTCACTGTCAACTATAAGATTATTGAAGGTAATAAAGAAAGGATCCAGTCTTTCAGGGGCGATGTGATCAAGAGGCAGGGCGAAGGCCCCACAGCTACGTTTACCGTACGCAAGATCTCTGACGGTATTGGCGTGGAGCGTCTGTTCCCCGTGCTTTCTCCCAATATCGACTCTATCATCCTGAACAAAAGCGGCCGTGTCCGTCGTGCCAAGCTGTACTACCAGCGTGAGCGTAGCGGTAAGAGCGCAAGGATCCAGGAGAAAAAACGCGCAGTACTGGAAAAAGCAACAGCTTAATTGCTTTTCTGAAAATATTAAGAGCGTCGCCCTTCCGGGTGACGCTTTTTTTATTGGGGTTTGATTGACCGCAAAATGCACAGAATCTAAGCAAAGGAGCGCAAAAGCGGCTTCTTTGTGCTCCTTTGGGGTTCTTGGCGCGCCTTGAGGTTAAACAACCTTCGCTAAAG
>DASWNB010000165.1:0-2734 GCA_036399455.1 Flavisolibacter sp.
GTGCGCCACAACGAGCACCAGATAGAAGAGGTGAAGCGGCTGGCCAAAGAAATAGGTGTGGACCAGGTGCGGCTGAAAACCGCCCAGGTCTATGATTACGAGAACGACCCCAACTCGCTCATCCCCCTCAACCAGAAGTACAGCCGCTATAAAAAAGACAGCAACGGGAAGATGGCCTTCAAGGGCAACAATGCCAACCACTGCTGGCGCCTCTGGCACGACCCGGTCATCACCTGGGATGGCGCCGTGGTGCCCTGCTGCTTCGATAAGGACGCACAGCACAGGATGGGCAGCCTGCGGGACCAAAGCTTCAAGGAGCTCTGGAAGAACGGTAACTACCGCCGCTTCCGCAGCCAGGTGCTTGAAAGCCGGACCAATATCGACATCTGCGCCAACTGCTCGGAGGGAGTGAAAGTCTGGGGATGAGGGAAGGCAAAAGGTAAAGAGCAGAAGGTAAAAAGGCGGGAGCTTTTCTCGCGGCTCGCGACTCATTAGCTCGAAGCTTTCCCAGGCTTGCAGCTTGTAGCCAGAAGCTTGCAGCCGTTTATCTGGCGTTTGGCGTCCTGGCGGTGAAATACAATCAAAAATGGGTATCGACAAAGACATACAACAGTACAATTTCAAAAGCTCCCGGCAGAAGGCCATGATCAACCTTCTCTACAGCTATGGCTGGGTGCTGGAAAGAATAAAAGACTTTCTTTCGAAGGAAGACATAACGCACCAGCAGTTCAACATACTGCGCATCCTGCGGGGCAGCCTGCCTCATCCCCTGTCTACCCTCCAGATCAGGGAAAGAATGCTGGACCGCATGAGCGATACCAGCCGCATTGTCGACCGCCTGGTAGCCAAGGAACTGGCTAAGAAAACTACCTGCGAAAAGGACAAGCGCCTGGTGGATGTGACCATCACGGACAAAGGACTGGAGCTGCTTTCAAGGCTGGATGCAAAGGAGGACGTCTCCCAGGACATCATGGCCAATTTCTCGGAAAATGATGCAGAAATGTTAAGTAATCTGTTGGACAAGCTTCGGAACGGGGAATAATGTATTTTCACTACACCATTCCATTTCCGTATGAAAAAAACCATCCTTTCCATTCTCTCCGGGCTTTGCCTGTCCTTTGCTTCCGCTCAGCCCGCTTCCGATCCCGTTCAGGAAAAGAACTACGAGTTCCGCGGTGTGTGGATAGCCACCGTTGGCAATATCGATTGGCCCCTCCACAACCAGTTTGACCCCGAAAGCCAGCAGGCAGAATTCATCAGCCAGCTCGACATGCACCAGCGCAACGGCATGAACGCCGTGATCGTACAGGTGCGTCCTGCCAGCGACGCCTTCTACCCCTCGCCTTACGAGCCCTGGAGCCAGTGGCTTACCGGCAAGCAGGGAAGGGCGCCTTTCCCCTTTTACGATCCTTTGGAGTTTACCATAGAAGAAGCGCATAAAAGAGGCTTCGAGTACCATGCCTGGTGCAATCCGTATCGCGCTTCGCTTTCCGCCAACAGGTCGGCGCTGGCTCCCACCCACGTAGCCCGCCTGCACCCGGAATGGTTTGTTGAGTACGGCGGCAAGCTTTATTTCGACCCGGGCAACAGGGAAGGACAGGACTGGGTGGTGACCGTCATCCGCGACATGGTTTCACGCTACGACATCGATGCCCTGCACATGGATGATTATTTCTATCCCTATCCCATCGCAGGCAAGCGCTTCCCCGACCAGGCATCTTACAAAAAATACGGCAACGGCATGAGCCTGGCCGACTGGCGCCGCAGCAACGTGGACTCCATCATCTTCAAGCTGTCCACAGCCATCAAGGAAACAAAACCCTGGGTGAAGTTTGGCATATCGCCTTTCGGCATCTGGCGCAGTACCGACAAGGACCCCAACGGCAGCCCCACCGTAGGCGGCCTTTCCAACTACGACGATCTTTACGCCGATATTCTCCTTTGGATGAAGAACGACTGGATCGACTACGTAGCTCCGCAACTGTACTGGGAATTTGACCACCCCATAGCCGATTACCAGGTTTTGCTCGACTGGTGGAACCAGAACACTTACGGAAAGCACTGCTACATCGGTCTTGGCATTTACCGCGCCGGCAGCAATGCCGCCTGGCGCAACCGCGACCAGATACCGCGGCAGCTCGACTCTCTCCGCACAAAGCCCAACGTGCAGGGCGCCGTCTATTACAGCAGTAAGATCTTCAAGAGCAATCCCAACGGCTGGAGCGATTCCCTCCGCCACAACTACTACCGCGAGCCCGCCCTCATCCCCGAAATGCCGTGGCTTCCGCCGAACCCTAACCGGAAAGGATATTAGGAGATGAACCGCCAGGACGCGAGAAAGAAAAGCTGTTAGCCATTAGCTGATGGCTGTTGGCTATAAGCGTACCACCTATAACTGCCTGCGATAAAAAGGTGAATTTGCACGCAATCACTTTCGTTGCGCCTGAACTCTAATACCATTTAGACGTTATTCCTATGCCTTTGCTTCGAAGGCTCCGTACCGGTAAGTTTTCTGGTTATACCACAAAGACGCGAAGGACGCAAAGAAGGTTATTACCAGCCAGGAACGCAAAGAAGGTCGCAGGCTCCCTTAAACACTCTAAAGGAGCCTGCGACCTTCTTTGCGTTCTTCTAAGCTTTATAGCTCCGGAGAGGTGGGAACACTGAAAGAAACACAAAGGGAAAACTGGAGTTCAAACGACCGCTTCTTTGCCTTTCCTTTGCGGTCTTGGCG
>DASWNB010000166.1:0-2512 GCA_036399455.1 Flavisolibacter sp.
CGAACACAAAGCCGCCGCCGTTGCCGGAGTTGTCTGCGGGACAGCCGTTGCGGTAGGAGAAGCTGCAGATTTTTACCACCAGGGGCGTGCTTTCGTCGGCCTGTATGGGTGTGAAGCGCTGGATGATATCTTCCTCGATGCAGAGGCTAAGTACCCTTCTGAACTCCGGCACCACTATGCCCAGGCTGTGATTCTCAATGAACCATTTAAGGTTGTTAAGCGCCAGCGGGATGCTGGTGAGGAATTGCGCCTTCCGTTCAAAGAGGCCGCGGAATCCATAAGCGCCCAGCACCTGCAGCAGGCGGATGAGCACATAGCCGTTATACTGGCTTTGAAACACGTTGCGGTCCAGCGAGCTTTGGGTGATCTGCTCGAAGGAGCTCATATATTCTTCCAGCAGGCTGTTCTTCCATTCGTCGGGAAGATTGGCGCGGGCCTGCCAGATGATGCTGGCAACATCGTACTGGGGAGCGCCTTTCATGCCGCCCTGGTAGTCGATAAAATACACAGTGCCGTCTTCCTTCGCCATGATGTTGCGGCTCTGGAAATCACGGAACATAAAATACTTGTGCTCCGTATACGTCAGGTAATTGCTAAGCGCATCGAAATCGTCAATAAGCTTCTGCTTGTCGTAGGGCTTGCGGAGGGCGTCGAGAAAGTAGTATTTGAAATAAAGCAGGTCCGCCATGATGGCCTGCTTGCCGAATTCCTTATTGGTGAGACAGCGGTTATAATCAATGCCCTCATCGCCCAGCACCTGGAGGCGGGCAAGCTGGTGAAGGCTTTCGCGGAAGAGGCCGTACACCTCACCGGTATAGCCTTTTTCTTCCAGTATGTCCAGCAGCGAAATGTTGCCGAGATCTTCCTGGAGGTAGATGGTCTTATCATCGCTTACTGCCAGTATTTGCGGAACGTTGAGGCCTTTTGTCTTGAAGTGCCCGGAGAAGTAGATAAAGGTTTCGTTCTCGGGTATGTTGGCTCCGCAGGTAGCTATTACGGATGGATTAGCCGGGTGATGGAGGCGCAAATACCTCCTGTCGCTTCCCGACTGAGGCAAAACGTCTATACTTTCCGGCTCACTACCCGACCACTGCCTGTACAATTGGGCTACTGCGTCAATCATTTGCTGCATGACGCAAATATAAGTAGAAGGGAAGGTAGAAGGCGAGGGAGGCGTTTCAGGTTCCAGGTCTGCGGTTTCTGGTCGTTACAGGCTCAATCCGTCCCCGGCAGTACAATCTTCCTCCAATTCCTGGTACCCAATTCCCGATCCCATCCGCCTTCTGCCCTGCACCTTTTACCTTTCACCTTCACTGGAACAGTATTTGGCTTACTTATACTGAACATGAACAGAGTATAAGATGGAGAGAGATTTTGAGCAATACGATTTACGTACTCTTTTGGAGTTGTACATGCAGGAAGCAAAGGATTTTTCCCTGGCATTGCAGAATAACCGCTCGTGGGAAGAGTTAAAGGTCAAGCGCCTTAGGATAAAGGAGATCAGTGCCTTTATCAGCAAAAAGTACCAGGAGCAGTTTGATTCTTCAGCCCGGCGCAGGGATATGCCTCCTCACGGAGACTGAGGAAGTTGTTGCACAGCAAAGCCCCGTTTTTTTAAACAAAATGGGTGGGGCGCTAAGCGTCCTTTTCCATTCTTTTTCCTATCATAGCCCCGATCAGGGCCCCGGCGGCCCCTGCAATAAACAGCGTCACAGGATCGGTTCCTATAAGGAATACAGCAATCAATAAAGCGAACACGGCAATGAGCACCGCCCAGGTGACGGCTCCTTTTGTACGCTGGCTTGCCGGTATATCGGCCTTTTTCCTGTGCGGGTGATTCCCCGGTCGTTTTCTGCTTTCAGGCATAGTGGTGAATGGTCAATGGTGAATATCGTGAATCGTCAATCGTGAATCGTGAATGGGTCGTTTCAGGTGGATGAATCTTCCTGATTTCCATTCCCATGGTAAGGTAAGAAATAATAGATGGCGAGGCAAAGAGGATGGTGACTATTGGCTTGGCAGATGCTGTTGCGAAGGATAATTTTCAATATTCAAGTTTCAATGAATGGTGGGTACGCACTTGAGCGTTGAGCATTGATTATTGAATATTTGAAATGATGACTGCTGCTAAAGAAAAGCATCTCACTCCCTAAGCGGCCCATTCACCATTCACAATTCACCATTCACGCCCTCTTCCTCAAACACTCCCGTTTGCCTGTTCTTCCGGACGTTGCCGGCGTGGAAGTAGCGGCCGTTCATGGCTACGTAAACACCTTCGGGAAGGGTTTGAACAAAGGCAAGGGCACTGCCCAGGTTGAACAACCCGTCGGACGAGCCGAATTTGTAGGGGATCATGGCTCCCGTGAGCACCACGGTCTTGCCTTTAAGAGTGGCGGCCAGCACCCTGGCGGTTTCGGCCATCGTGTCTGTACCGTGGGTGATGATGATGCGGTCTTCCTCGGCCTCGGCGCAGTGGCGGACAATAAGCTCCCGGTCAATATCGGTCATTTCC
>DASWNB010000167.1:0-3334 GCA_036399455.1 Flavisolibacter sp.
CCCATTCACGATTGACGATTCACGATTCACGTCCCCTTGATGATCTTCTTTGCAATGCTTCTGCTTTTATAATAAAGCCTTCTCGGCAGGGTCATATACTTTTTCAAGAACCGGCTGCGCTGTTCAAAAGTACCGGTGTACTTCGTACGGTTCCTTATCGTTTTCTCATAAGCTTGCATCCGTTCCCGTACGATGGTTTGCGGATTGAAAATCTCATTGATTAACGACTGGCTGTTGCGTCCCAGTTCATCGCGGAGCGCAGAGTCGCTCCAAAGACGGAGCAGGGCATCGGCGAGGGCCTGCGGGTCTTTTGCGGGAACGATGAGGGCGTCCTTGCCGTGGGTGAAAAGATATACGCCCCCGGCTTTATCGGTGATCACGAGCGGACGGGCCGAGGACGCGGCTTCCAAGGCTACGTAGTTGAAGGTTTCCCAATCTGAAGGCACCACAACAGCCATGGAGCCGGCCAGCATCTTCTGGGTTTCCTCCCGTTCCTGTTCATCCAGCCAGATGAAATTGCGTCCCCAGGTGCGTGGATGCTTCTTCTGCAGGTAAACCGACATCCGTTGCTGGCCGGGAGCTACGAAAAAGTCAGTGCCTATCCAGTACAGCTTCATCCCTGGCTCCGCACGGGCGCAGATCTCCATCGCTTCGGCCATTGTTATGGCGCCCTTCACCACCTGCATGCCCCCAACTACAAGGAACCAGTTCTTTTTTGCTGCCGCAGGCTGTTGTTCCTTCACTATCCAGGGAGCGGTGGCAAAAAGGACTTCTCGGCGGGAAAGCTGCTCCAGGTCCTGCTGGTTGAGCGGGCTGTGTGCAATAATGCTATCGGCGTATTGAAAGGAGAGGCGTTCAAGCTTTTGGATGAGCCTCACCTGCTCGCCGTTGCCGGTGAAATTGTAATTGGCGTACTGCGCCAGGCAGCCGTGACCGGTAACCGCAAGTGGAGGAAGCTGTTCATCGCAAAGAAAAAAGCCAATGCCGCCGTAATCCGTTACCTCTACCACGTCAATAGCAAAAGATTTGTGATTTTGCAGCAGCCACTGGCGCATGCTTGCACCGATGGCAAGCCAGTAGGGAGCCATGTAGCCGCCGGGACGAAAGTATCTGCGGTAATGATAATATTGTTTGTAAAAGCTGCGCTTAAGAACTATCCTGGTGTAGTTTCTTTCTTCGATTATTTCGTCTTCTTCGAGCGCCTGCTGCTCGTCGTGCGAAAGGGTAAGGATGATGATGCGGTGACCCTGTTGCAGCAGCAGTTCCGTAAGGTTGCCGTAGAAGGTGGCAATTCCCCCGATCTGCGGGTAAAAGGCATCCGTGGCAATGCAAATGGTCATAGCCTGATCTTTTTTAAATCCACTGCAATAACATCCAGGTCGTCATAAAAGCAATAATAGCCCTGGCCTTTCATCAGCCCTATGGCTTCTTCAACACCCTGCAACGGCAGGTTGATGTATTCCATGCGGATGATCTTTGGCCGCAGGCGGTTGAAGTCCACCTGCTTCAGCACCTCCAGGTCATAGCCTTCCACATCGATCTGCAACAGGTCGGCAGGAGCGGGGAGGGGATGGCTTTCCACGATGCGCATGAGGTGGTCCGCTCCGGCTTCTTCGCTTATGATATGCTCCGTTGAAGTGCCTGATTTTTTATGGTGCGCCGGGTCCAGCGAGCCGATGCCCGAAGCCCAGGCAGGAAGCTCGTTCAGCCGTGAAGGATCGACGCGGTACAGCGTTACTTTTTTCTGTTCTGCATGAACGGCTTTGTTGACTGGCGACACCTTCGGGAAGGCGGCATAGTTCAGGACCAGTCTTTCATAAAGGTCACGCAGGGGCTCGATGGCGATACCGGAAGGCTTGCGCTCTTTCAGGAATTCAAAAAGAAAATCGTTACTGACGCCATCGTTGGCGCCCACCTGTATGAGCACGAAATTGCTGCCGGGAGGATAGTTCCTGTACAGGGTTTCTTTCAGGCTGAAATGTGCGGTGGTGGAGGGAAACAGCTTCCCGGCCAGTTTGGTCCTTGCGATCTTTAGCACGTTGCTGGTGAAACGGAAGCCGCCCATTATGCAGTTATTTCAATATTGGGTATGAAGATGCGGTTCCACTCGGGCTTGAGCTCTATCCCTGCGTTATAAACATCATGGCTCAGCACCCTGAATTCAAACGCATCATAGAGGCATTCGTAAAAATGGTACTGGTCGCCGAAATATAGATCAACAAGATACCTCCCGGGCGTGTACACGTTCAGGGATGGGATTTTTATCCAGGCCTCCTGCGTGCTTCCCGTGCGGAATTGAAGCGGCCGACCCAGGTGCTTGTTGTTCAGCCCGATCAGCGGGTTATAGTTTTCGTCCTTTATAACAATCCCTATTTCAGGGTCCTGCAACGGTGTGTTGAGGAAGTAATTCAATTTTATAGCGATGGAGCTGCCGGGGAGAAAGTCTTCACCCGGTTCACCGTTCATATACACCTTTGCTCCCATCAATCCTTCACCGGTACGCACCTTGTTTGGATGGCCGCTAAGGTCGAAGCTTGCTGTTTCGGTGCGGTGAACGCTGTGGAGAAATGAGCCCGTGTACACGTTCAATGCTTCCTGCATGGAACCGGAATGCTGCACCTCTCCTTCGCGCAGCACAATGCCTTTGTTGCAAAGCTGCTTTACCGCCGCCATGTTGTGGCTTACAAAAACTATGGTGCGCCCCGATTGCCTGCTTACTTCCTCCATCTTGCCCATGCATTTTTTCTGGAACTCCATATCGCCAACGGCCAGCACTTCGTCTATCAGTATGATCTCGGCTTCCAGGTGAGCGGCCACGGAAAAGGCCAGCCGCAACTGCATGCCGCTGCTGTAGTTCTTGAGGGGTGTGTCAATGAATTTCTCCACGCCGCTGAAGTCGATGATCTCCTCCAGCTTGCGGTCGATCTCTTTTTTTCTCAATCCCAGTATGGAGCCGTTTAGATAGATGTTTTCCCTCCCGGTAAGCTCGGGATGAAAGCCGGTGCCTACTTCCAGCAGGCTGGCTACGCGGCCGTTGAGCACTACCTCGCCCTCGGTGGGCGGAGTGATCCGGCTGATGATCTTGAGCAGGGTGCTTTTGCCCGCACCATTATGCCCGATGATGCCTATGCGGTCGCCTTCGTCTATGGTAAAATTTACATCCTTCAGCGCCCAGAAGTATTCCTTTTCACGCAGTGGGCGGAGCAGCCTTTTCACCGATGCGCCGATCACATCACGGAAAGAGCGGTAGCGTGCTTCCCGAATGTGCCTGTACCGCTTGGAAAGACCGGATATGGAAATGGCTGGATTCATTAAGCCAGGTCGGCGAAATAAG
>DASWNB010000168.1:0-3591 GCA_036399455.1 Flavisolibacter sp.
TCAAACCCCGCAAACTTTCCACAGCAAGATCCTTCTTCCAGCCTTCGAGATCGACTACAAGGAACGCTTCACCGACGAAGCCACCGTAGTGGAATCCTTCGGCCTCAAGATCTCCCTCGTCGAAGGCGAATACGACAACATCAAAATCACCCGTCCTGTTGATTTGATGATCGCAGAAAAAATATTGGAAGCAGGCGGAAGGGAGTTGATTGGAGAATAGCAGCAAGGAAGGCTGTTGGCTGATAGCCGATGGCTGTTAGCAGATTTCGTAAAGCGAAAACTTTCTTATCTATTTTATCCGGTATAACCGCAAAGAACTTCGCGTGCTTTGCGGCGAATTTTTTATAAATGAACGTGTTCAACAAACCGCACGTGCACAAGCCAACAGCTAACAGCTATCAGCCAACAGCTTCTCATCTCTTCATCCATTTCAAAAACCACGGCAGCCTGTTCAATTTGATAGAAGCATACTTTTCTTCTACCGCGCCGAAGCTGCTGTAGAAGAATGCAAGGTTGCGGAGGTCGCTGCCTTCAAAGTCGAGGAGGAGGGGTTGGGATGCGTGGTCTTTTATGAAGGCATCGATGAGGAGGTGAGAGGCGCCGAGGGTGCGGCCGTTCGGGTGGTTGCCAACGAGGATGTAGTAGGCTCTTTTGTGGGAGAAGAAGAATACACAGGAAGAAAGAAGCTGGCCTTCTTTTGAAAGCACGCCGTAAGTTTTGGCAAGCTCTTGTTGATCCAGTGTTTCGTACAGGCCTTCAAAACGCCGGAGGCTTTGCGGGTCAACGGAGCGGTCGGCGGAGAATTGAAGAGTGAGGTTGATGATGTCCTTCACGGGGATGCCGGTGCTTGTAGTGCATCCGTATGACAAAGCTTTCTTTATGTTGCGGCGGATGTTTTCCCTGTAAGCAGAGTGGAGAGAGGAATGATCCTTCTCGAGGCTCAATACGTAGTTGCTTCGCAATTGCATCGGGTACCGGTCCAACGCAAAGACGTTGGCGTGGTTGAGCGTAAAATCCCAATACCTGAACTTCTTTGGCACTGCCTTGAAGAAATCATTCAGTAACTGTGCGGACAGGTTGTTGCCGAACAATCCCAGTTGCGCAGCAAACAGCGGTTGGTAGATATACTGAACTCCATACTTTTTTCGCCAGGGAAGGGGCATTACCGCTTCGTAATCATTCAGCACAAGCGCATCCCAGTTATCGGCAAGCGCATCCAGGTAAAATGAGTAGGCATATACCAGTCCATTCGGTGATCTGCCGATGCACTCATCCCAGCGGCTCCTGTCTATTGACTTCTGCTCCAGGTATTGTATGTGTGGATGCACCGCCATCAAAATTCCAGTTCCCGGTTGATCTCTTTCAGTTCGTGGTTGTACAGGTTGACGGAGAAAGAGATGGTTTTGAGGAAGCGGTTCTTCGGGATGGTGGACTTGAAGTAATCGCCGTACACCCTGTTGTAGACGAGGGGGATGTACACGTTCACCATTCCACGCACCAGCGGCAAGTGCAGGCCGGCATCAAACAGAAAGCGGTCGGCGTCGGCGTTGCGCTTCCAGGCTTCGGCATAAGTGCCTATGTCGGCAAACACACGCAGCGGTATCTTGATGGGCAGCACGGACAACGGGTTGATCTTGTCCGGGATACTTGTGTTCAGGTTGATGGCTGCCAGCCAGTCATCCGTCTTGCCGATCTTGCTCGCCAGCAGGTCGGTCCTTACCTTGAAGCCGCCATCCTGTATCATTACCTGCTGGCTGGCCGCCCCTTCAAATTCGTTCCGCCCATAAAAGTAATTGCTGTAGGTATAATCTTCATAACCGTTTGGACCCGTCATGTTCAGGTGGTAGCGTTCGGTCTGGAACTGGCGTGTCAGCGTTTTTTCTTCCAGGTAAATAAACTTGCCTGCAAATAGCCTAAGCTGCAGCCCGCCGTCTTTGGGATAGTTGAAGAAGTAATTAAAATTAAGCGTCGGCCTTACAAAATCTTTTGCCTGGTCCACACGCAACTCCACGGAAAAAGGATACAGCGCCCTTGAATCTTCGTACACGAACTGCAGGCGGTTCACGTAGCGGTCCTCCCGGGGTGTAAGATAGCGCAGGATCAGAGCGGTGTCCGGGCCGTTGAAGAGCGTATCGGGACGGATGCTCAGCCACTCCTCGTTAATGAGAAAGGTTTTCCATTGCAGGTATGTTCTTGCGGTGCTCCTTTCGTTCCTTTCACGGAAGGTGAAGCGAAGGCCGGGAACAAGTTTGCTGAATTGCATGCTGATGCGGTTGCCTGCCGTATCGGTGAATTCATCCATCGAAAACCGCGAAGCGTTCAGGAATATTTCTGCCCTGCGCAAAAAGCCGCCGGGGTAAAAAGAGTAATTGAGCTTACCCAATCCAACCAGTTCCTTTGTCCCCGTAGCATAGAGAGGCGACAACAGGAACTGGAAGTCCGAAGGTGGCAGCTTGTAATTTGTTATCAATCCACCGATCATGAAGCGGTCGTATTTATTGGCACCGATCATGGGGGAAAGAAGAAGTGCATTGCGTGTGGGCTGGCGCAGGTAGTTTTTAATGGAGTTCTTTTTGAAGGGCGATACGAGGGAAAACCCGTCATGCAACTGGTTGGGAAGCGGGCCTCTTTGCTCCAGCAGCGCAAACATCGAATCATTGCCCAGGTAATTACGGGCAATGCTCCTGAAGTCTTCCGGGTAAGGATGCCTGAATTTCCATTGTGCGAAATACTCCTGCATCATTTGCCTGAATCTTTCCTTTCCCAGCCTGTCTTCCATCATCTGCATCCAATCACCGGCCTTGGTATAAGCCACTACTCCATAATTGACGGCGCTGAAGTTTTCGGAAGCTGTTTCAATGGGCTGGTCGGTGCGGTGTTTGGCCTTGGTGAGGAAGAAGAGTGTTTCGGCCTTGTCCTGCGTGCCGTATTTCTCATCTGCGTACTTGTTGGTGTACAGCGTGTTCATGCCTTCATCCATCCAGGGATGACGCCGTTCGTTGGAGGCCAGCATGCCGTAAAACCAGTTATGTCCTACCTCGTGTGCAATGGTAATGTCCAGTTCTTTAGCCGAGGGTGTGGGGGAGATGACGGTAATGGTTGGATACTCCATGCCGCCGCCAAAACTTTCCGGCCCTTCCACCACGCTTACCATGCCGTAAGGATATTCGCCCACTTCCCTTGAATAGAACCGCACCGCATCCTTAGCATATTTTGCGCCTTCGCTGAAAAGCGATGTTTTTCCCTTCGTCCCCGGCAGATAGTAGTTGAGTACATCTACCATCTTACCCGATGGAAGCTGCACCGTGTCTTTAACAACGGTAAACCTTTTATCGGCGAACCAGGCGAAATCGTGGATGCTATCCTGACGGAAGCGGATGACCGATAAGGGACCACCGACAACCGGGTTTCCGGTTCGGTCATCGGTTACCGGTTGCCGGTTGTCGGTTAACTGTCTTCCTGTAGCTGCAACAACATAGCCCTGCGGTACGCTGATCGACACGTCGAAACTTCCAAACTCGCTGTAAAATTCTCCCTGGTCAAGGTAGGGCATGGGGTGCCAGCCTTTGTGGTCGTACACGGCGGGCTTGG
>DASWNB010000169.1:0-2250 GCA_036399455.1 Flavisolibacter sp.
ATACCCCGGGCATTATCGATCCCAAGTACAAGCTGCACGAAAAGATGATGCAGTCGGTCAGAAGCGCCCTGGAAGATGCCGATGTAGCTATACTGCTGGTGGATATCAGGGACAACTGGGAAGAAGCCGACGCCATCTTTGCTGCGCTTCGCCTGAAGGCCCCCGCCCTGGTGGTGATCAACAAAATGGACGCGTCCGATAAGGCAAAGCAGGAGGGGGCGGCCGCCTTCTTCCGCGAAAAAAAATACTGCCGCGATATAGTACTCGTATCGGCCCTTAAGGGCCTCAATATGCCGGGACTGCTGCAAAAGATAGTGGACATGCTCCCCGAAGGGGAACCATTTTACGCAGAGGATGAGCTTTCCGACCTGCCCACCAAGTTCTTTGTCGGCGAGATCGTCCGGGAAAAAATCTACACCCTGTTTGAAGACGAAATCCCCTACCACACCACGGTGCTGGTAAGCGAGTTCAAGGAAAAGACCACGCTTACCAAGATCAGGGCGGACATCATCGTGCAGCGGGAAACCCAGAAAGCCATTATCCTTGGCGAAGGCGGCCGTATGATCAAACAGATCGGCACCCTGTCCCGCCAGGAGATCGAAGCCTTCCTTGGCCGGAAAGTCTTCCTCGAGCTCTTCGTAAAGGTGCGTCCCAAGTGGAGGGAGAACGAGACGTTTTTGAGGGAGTATGGATACTAGGGAGGTGGAAGGTAGAAGGTGGAAGGTAAGAGGTAGAAGTCAGGTGGGATATGGAAATGTTCAATATTCAAGGTTCAATGTTCAAGGCTCAGGGCGTTCCTGGGTGATGGCATGGAGTATGAACAGGAAACAATTTATGAATCGGTGAGGGAACGGGCCATCAGCTAACAGCTAACGGCTACTCGAAACTCACAGCTAACAACTCGCAGCTTAAATTATGGCCTTTACAGTAGCAATAGTAGGACGACCGAACGTAGGAAAAAGCACTCTTTTTAACAGGTTGCTGGAGCAGCGCAAAGCGATCGTGGAAGATGTGCCCGGCGTTACCCGCGACCGGCAATACGGCGTTTCGGACTGGAACGGGAAAAGCTTTTATGTTATCGACACCGGCGGGTTTGTACCCGATACCGTGGATATTTTTGAGACCGAGATACGCAAGCAGGTGCAGATAGCCGTGGAAGAAGCCAGTGTAGTGCTTTTCATGGTGGATGCCGCCACCGGCATGACCGACCTTGATGATGCCATGGCCGATGTACTGCGCCGTTCCACCAAGCCCGTATTCCTTGTAGTGAACAAGGTGGATAATAACGACCGCATGCTTGAAGCCTCCGAGTTTTACAGCCTCGGCTTCGAGCACCTGTATTTTGTTTCCGCCATCAGCGGCAGCGGCACCGGCGACCTGCTCGATGCCGTGACGGCGCTTATCACCGATGAAGCAGAAATAGATGAAGAGAAAGACCTGCCCAAGTTCGCCATCATCGGACAACCCAACGTAGGCAAGTCCTCGCTGCTCAATGCCCTTGTGGGTGAGGAGCGCACCATCGTATCCAACATTGCAGGCACCACCCGCGATACCATTCACACTCGCTATAGCCTGTTCCAGAAAGATTTCATACTTATCGATACCGCCGGTATCCGCAGGAAGGCAAAGGTGCATGAAGACCTTGAGTTTTATTCCGTTATCCGTGCCATCAAGGCGCTGGACGAAGCCGATGTTTGCATGCTGCTGCTGGACGCCGAAAAAGGCATAGCGGCGCAGGACCTGGCCATCTTCAGCCTCGCCGCCAAAAAAGGCAAGGGCGTAGTGGTGCTGGTGAACAAGTGGGACCTCGTACCCAAGACCACCAACACCGCCAAGGAATACGAGAAAGAGCTCAAGCAGCGGCTGGCTCCCTTCAGCGACGTGCCCATCCTGTTTATTTCCGCCACGGAAAAGACCCGCATCTTCCAGGCCATCGAAGCCGCTTTGGTCGTGTACGAAAACCGTAAGCGCAGGATCAGCACCTCCAAGCTGAACGACGTAATGCTGAAGGCCATCGAAAGCTACCATCCGCCCGTAGTGCGTGGCAATCCCGTAAAGATCAAGTACGTCACCCAACTGCCCACCACCGTGCCGTCCTTTGCCTTCTTTACCAACTATCCCGACGACATCAAGCAACCCTACAAGAACTATCTCGAAAACAAGCTTCGCGAAAAATTTGATCTTAAAGGCGTGCCGGTGAGGTTGTTTTTCAGGAAGAAGTAGACGGCGGAGCCGTTTCTGGTTTCTGGT
>DASWNB010000170.1:0-3304 GCA_036399455.1 Flavisolibacter sp.
CTTCCAGCAAACGCTGCTTCAGCTCCTTCTGGGAGACACGATTATGTAATGGGGCCATTGTGTTGAAATTTTAAGGACACTTGCCTGGTGAACAAAATTTCGGAACGGCAAATATATGAAGAAGCTGTTGGCTGATAGCTGTTAGCTGAGGGCTTCTTCCGCCAGCTATGAATGATGATTAAAAAAATTAACCGCCAGGAAGCCAGGACGCGAGGAATATAACCAGGAGGTGTTCTCTCTTGTTTTTCCCCGCGTCTTAGCGTCCCGGCGGTTAATTATCCAAAATCTTTATTCAGCGAACACGCCCGCAGGCTGCACGTGAACAAAAACCCGCAACTCGCAGCTACTTGATTGAATTCGTCAAAAGCAGGATCAACGCAATCAAAGCTACCGCCAAAGCTGCCCAGGCATTGATGGCCAGGAGGGCCAGGAAGACCACGGCCAGCAGGATGTAGATGAGCGTCTTGGTGGAAATGGCTTTGCCGCTAAAGAGGGATTTCATCTTGAGCTTGAAGGCCGTCCACATGAACTTGCGCTTCATTTTGCGGAACTGCCTTTTGCTTTTGTTGGCCGCGTAAACCGAGAGTACAAGCATGCTCAGCAGAGCGGTAGCATCGTTTGCAAGTCCGGTGTTGGTGTTTGAAGGCGTGCTTGACTGAGGCTGAATGGTAGAAGTGTTTAATGCCATAACGTTTCGTTTTGTTGACTAAAGGTTGTGGCGAAGTTAGGCAATCATCTTCTATTCAAAAAAGCTCCGTCCACACCAAAGCGCACACCATGCCTCAACTGCTGCCCGTGCTCATAAGCCTGGATGAAATCTACCCGGAAGATGCGGAAGATGTTTTCCAGACCTGCATATACCTCGGCGTAGTAGTTCCGGCGGTTCACGTAAAAGGTGTTTGCCCCCGCCACCAGGTTCCAGTTGAGCTTTTTGAACAGCGGTATTTTGTTGGTCAGCAGCCCGTTGAAGTGATGCTGGGCGTGCAGCTTCGTATAGAAGCGCTCCACGTTGCTGTAGCGGTAGTAGGGCGCCATCAGGAAACTGTTTTCATACGAGCTGATGACCCTGAACTGGTTGCCGTTGAAATGCGTATAGTCGGGCAGGAACACCTGTTTGCGGGAAAGAAAGCCGCCTGCTTCCACGCGGTAGCTGAACGTGCCCGCCATGCGCAGGTTCAGGTTGTCCCGCACGGCGGCCTGCCATTTGGAGAAATCCGCATCTCCTCCCAGCAACCCTTTGATGGCCTGAGTGTATTGGATGCTGAACACGGGATACCTGGAGCCGAGCCCTATCCTGCGGTCGGGGAATTCAATGTAGCGGGTGCCGGGCTGCCACTGGAGGCCGATGGTGGCCGTGAAGGCCTGGTGGCGCACGATGTTGGACGGGGAGAGCTCCACCGGGTAATTGGGCGTGAAGCTGATGTCCTTCCTGTCCCTCCATTTATAATCCGTTGTATTCTCCAGCGGCATGCGGTCCTGGTACGAAGCGCCCAGCGAGAGGTCCAACCCGTCGGCGATGCCCCTGTTCCAGGTGGCGGCTCCAAACCAGGCCTCGTAGGTCTTCATGTAATTCTTTTCGTATTGCAGCGAAGCGATGGTGTTGGTGAGGGGATCGATGGGATTGGCATTGTTGAACTGGAACACGTTCTTGCCGCCGCTTACTTCCAGGCTGCCGCTACGCCGCTTTCCATACGTGTAGCGGCCCAGCAGCCAGGCATTGAAATGATGGTTGCTGAAGCCGTAGCGCAGCGTGGGCGTTATCTCTATCCTTCTTCCTCCTGCCACCGTATCCAGCCGCTTGCTCCACGAAGGAGCCAGGTTTACCACAAGTCCTTCCGCGGTGTTGTATTGCACCGATTGCAGCAGCGGGGGAAGAATAAGCGCCGTCCGGTTTCTCCAGTTACCGATGCGGTGCCCCAGGAACAGGCTTCCCGCCGAAAAGCGGTTGGCCTTCCTCTGCATCGAATCGCGGTAATGCGGATCCATCCTGGACTGCGACAGGCTGTCCTTTCTCCTGTAATCTTCCACTTCTTCCTCCTGCAGCACTATGGGACGGCTGCCGCTCCAGTACTCCTCCGGTTTTTTGTTGGAGCTGTCGGCGTATTTGAGTATGGTGTTGCTGAAGTGGTCTTTGGCGAATACGGGTGAAAGGTTGTAATCGGAGTACACATTCACAAAGCTTCCGTACATATCAAAGCCCATAAACTTGATAGCGGGATAAAGCACCTGTGTTTTCATCACCCAACTGTTGTTTGCGGGAACGTACAACTGCTCGATGCGGAGCGTGTCCACCAATTGCATCTGCGATTCCTTTGTCAGTTCCAGTTGAAGCGAGTGGATGCGCCATTCATCTTCCACTATATTGATATAGCCGGAGAACAGTGGCTCGTATTTTCTTTTGGGAATGACGCGTATGCGGCTGACAAGCATGCCTTCCTCGGTAAAGCTGCCGGCGTACTGGTAGCGGTAATAATTGAGCGCCCCATCGGCTATGGGTGATATGAAACCGCGCAGGCTGAGGTTTCCTATGGCAATGTTGTTGTCATAGAAAGAAAAGATGCGCGGCGTGCTCAGCCCGAACGCATCGCGCTGCCCGCTCACCTGCGTGGCCACCACGTCGATCCTCGATTTCTTCCCGCTGACCGAGTAGCGGGCAATGGTTTCAGAGAGGTAGAGCATTTTGAGGTTGAGGGAGTCTTCGGCGGTCATTTCTATTTTCTGCCCCATGAACTTTTTGGGTACGGCCCGCATCCGCATTTGGCCTTTCGTGTACACCTCGCAGCTAAAGGCCTTCAGCTCATCCTGGTACACCTTGCGCTTTTTAATGGCCTTGCGGATGATTTCGTAAGCAGGGTCTTCTCCCCTCTTTATCACCACTTCCTGCATCACAAACTGCCGCACAGATAGGACAAAGTCCACCACCAGATCCCCATCGCCCACGGTAATATTTTTTTCCTCCCGGCGGTAGTTCACGTGCTGGCATACGAGTGTGTAGGTTCCCGGCTTCAGGCTAAGGAAGAAGCGTCCCTCGCTGTTGGCGGTAACGCCTGCGTTGCCGCCTTTTACCTGTACGGAAGCAAAGGGCACGATCTTTCCCGAGCTGTCGGTTATAGTGCCGGACACCCGGCCTGCATGTACTGTTGCGTGAATGGAGAAGATCAGGATAAGGAGAAGTATAGTTCTGGTCAAAGCAAGAGGTTTTGGGAAAGGTAAAGGTAAAGGGCAAAAGGTAGAAGGTAGAAGGCGGGTCGTTTGTGGAACGGGATGCTTTTCTGTCGGAGCAGTCTTTTTAATTCTCAATATT
>DASWNB010000171.1:0-3193 GCA_036399455.1 Flavisolibacter sp.
ATACGCTGACCATACTCCTGCGTCTGTCGGGACTGCTATTCCTCCTGTTCTATATTCATTTTCTGGCGGAAAGCATCGTGCAGAAGAAGGGTCCCAAGTATGGCATCCTGTTCCTGGCCGTGGTGCTGCTGGCCTGCCGCGTACTGCTGTTCCAGTTCCCGCAGGTATTTTCTTTCCGGCAATTCCAGCTCTTCGACCCGACGGTATTTGCCACCAACCCGGTCAACCGTTCGCTGGGCGACCTGCTCATCAACTCCATCCTGTTCTGCTGGATCGTGATGTTTGCCTGGTACAAGCTGGGACCTATTAAAAGACTGCCTGCATTCCTGAAAGGGAAGCTCATATATGTGGCCGGGGTGCTGGCGGTGTTCTTTCTTATTCTTTCCACTTTCCAGTTGGCTAACGTGGTGCGTACCCTCGTAGCCGATTCGAAAATATCCTTTAGCGTTACCGACTTCTTCAGCCTCGACGGCTATACGGTGGTAGGCTTTATCGTGTTTGCGTTGTTGTCGCTGGGCTACTATTATTTTTCAAGGCTGCTGTTCCGGTTCATCTATCCCGCTTTTGAGGCGAAGCCGGTGTACGTGTACTTTTTCATGGCCCTGGTGGGACTGCTTTACCTTGGTGCAAGGGCAGGCGATCCCGTGGTGCTGTTCGAGCTGCCGGTGCTTATATGGCTCATCATCTACACCGTGCTGCTGAGCCAGGAACAGTTTATCATCAACCGCTTTCGCGTAACCGCGGCCGGAGTGCTGTTCTGGATATTCATCTTCTCCGTATCGCTTTCCGTTATCATCCTCAAAGGCAACCAGAAAAAGGAATGGATAGTAAGGCAGGGCATAGCTGAAAAATACAACGAGCTTACAGACCCCGCCAGCGAGAACATTCTCAGCATCGCCATCACCTACCTGGACAACCGCTTCCTGTTAAATAATTTCTACCGCTTTGCCAACGAGCAGCAGAACCGCTTTCTCCGCGACAGCATCCTGCGGGAAAACTTCAGGGGCTATGTAAACAAATACGAAACACAGATCTACGTGTTCGACTCGGCCAACCAGCCTGTGAATAACGACGACCCGATGGGATTTGCGGAGCTGAACAACATCTTCACCGTACAAAGCAAGCCTACGGGCATCCCGGACCTCTATTACCATGAAGCCTTCGACCGCCTGACCTACGTAACCAAACGAGTGGTGCAGGACACTACGGGATTGATCGGCACTTTCTTTATCATTTCGCAGCCCAAGCAGTACAACAGCGATGCGCTGTATCCCGAGCTGTTCCGTCAGGTGAACCGCAACGATACCGAGAACTCACCCATCTACTCCTACGCCATTTACAACAGCAAGATGCTGGTCTCCTCTTCGGTGAAATATCCTTTCCAGACTTCGCTTACGGATGCGGACGTGCCCAGGAGCGAGGTGGAGAAAAGGATCAATGGCGATTTCGACGAACTTTGGTACCGCGCCAGCAACAAGAAGGTGGTGGTCATTGCCAAGAAGCAGGATTCGCTTATAGAAAGCATTACGCTGTTCTCTTACCTGTTCTGCGCCTTCCTGTTCATGGTAGGACTGATACGGGTCATATCGCTGCTGCTGCAGGCGGCCAACGAGCGGCAGGGGCTGCGCATCTTCTGGCAACTGAACATCCGCTCACAGATACACGGCACTGTTATCTTCATATCCGTTCTTTCCTTCCTCATCATCGGCGGAGCCACCATATCCTTCTTTATTGCCCGCTACGACCGCAACAACGTGGACAAGCTAAGCCGCACGGCCAGCATTATGGTAAAGGAAATGCAGAAGAGCATGGCCAACCACAGCACCTTCGACGATGTGATCAAGATCTACGATACGGTGGCCAACGAGAAGCTGAAAGCACTGACCGAGGAAGTGGCCGACATTCATAATGTTGATGTGAACGTGTATAACCTCCAGGGCGACCTGAACGTATCCTCCGAGGAAGATGTGTACACCAAGGGCATCCTGAGCATGAAGATGCACCCCGAAGCCTATTACCACCTCCACCGCCTCCGGCAGGTGCAATACGTCCAGGACGAGACCATGAGCTCACTGCGCTACAAAAGCATTTACGCCGCCGTCCGCGACGATGAAGGAAAGGTTTATGCCTACCTGAACATTCCTTACTTCTCTTCCCAGATCGACCTGCAGCAGGAGATATCGAATTTCCTTGTCACCATTATCAATCTCAATGCATTCATCTTCCTGATAGCGGGTGTGATTGCGCTTTTCATCACCAACAAAATTACCCGCTCGTTCTCGGTCATCGGGGACAAGATGCGCGAGATCACGCTGGGCAAGACCAACGAGGAAATCGTATGGAACCGGAACGACGAGATAGGTGAGCTGGTGAAACAGTATAACGTTATGGTGCACCAACTGGAGCAAAGCGCAGAGGCGCTGGCGAAGAGCGAAAGGGAAGGAGCGTGGAGGGAGATGGCCCGCCAGGTGGCGCATGAGATCAAGAACCCGCTTACACCCATGAAGCTGAGCATGCAGTACCTGCAGAAAGCCATCAACAATAACCAGCCCGGCATAAAAGAGCTGACCGCCACCGTAGCCGAAACACTCATCGAGCAGATCGATCACCTGTCGAAGATCGCTGCAGACTTTTCGCAGTTTGCCAATATCAGCAACAAAAAGCCCGAGCTGATCGACCTGCATCCCGTGCTTTCCTCGTTGGTGAGCCTTTTCCAGGCCAATCCGAACGTGGAGGTGGAATGGAAGCGCTGCGAGGGCGAACTCTTTCTTAAGGCAGACAAGACGCACATGAACCGGTTGTTCACCAACCTGCTGAGCAATGCCGTGGAAGCCTGTGCGGACAGTGACGGATGCTTTATCCGCCTTGCGGAAGAAAAGAAGGAAGGCGAGGTTTTGATTACGGTAAGAGATAATGGTGAAGGCATTCCGCCGGAGATGCAGTCGAAAATATTCACGCCCAATTTTACCACGAAAACATCAGGAACAGGTCTTGGACTGGCCATGTGCAAGAGCATCGTGGAGCAGGCAGAAGGACGCATCTGGTTTGAAACCGAACCGGGAAAAGGCACTACGTTTTTCGTGCGGCTGCCGCTTGTGAACTGAACCACAAAGGCGCCAGGAACGTAACGAAGCGCAAGAGGGTTTCACGCAAAGGCGCAAAGGAAAGGCAAAGAATGGGTCGTTTGGACTAC
>DASWNB010000172.1:0-10421 GCA_036399455.1 Flavisolibacter sp.
AAAGCCCTCCACTGCGTAGAGGTTGAAAATGGTCTGGTAGCCGGGAGGCAACTGCCGTATCAGGTCCGCCAGTTCCCTGGCGCCCATCCTTACTTCGGGACTGTCATTGTTCACTGCATGAAGCGGCGGTTCCTCGGGGAAGATCAGCTCCGTCTGGTAACGGCTGTTTTTTTTGAGGAAGTTGATAGATGTCGTCACCATGATCCTCCTGACCCATCCGCCCAATTCCCCTTCGAATTTGAACTGGTGCAGGTTCAGGAACACCTTTACAAAGCCTTCCTGCAGCACATCCTCCGCATCTGCCATGGATTTGGTATAACGGTAGCAAACGCCCAGCATGGGGCCCGCAAACATCTCGTAGAGTTGCTTCTGGGCAGCAGGTTTCCCTTTAAGACAATCTTTTACCAATCGGTGTTGATCCATGCAAACGGGGGATTGCGGAAAGCTTGACAACGGAGCTAGTATAACCGTTGCAGCCATAGAGGAGTTTTTTTAAAAAGGCAAAAGGTAGAAGGTCAAAGGCGAAAGGCTTTTCTGCCTTCCACCTTCTACCCTCCACCTTTTGCCTTTTACCTTTCACCTTCCCTTAAAACGCGGGATCGGCAGGCGTATTCGGATTGTTGTCCCGCTCAAGGAAAGGATAGGGAAGGAAGTTCCTTTTCTTTTCCGAGTTGGGACGGCCGAACCTTCTCATGTCTTCCAGCCTCAGGCCGGACATGTACAGCTCGATGCTCCTGTGCCTGTAGATCTGGTCCAGTATCTGGGCCTGCGTAAGACCTACCAGCGGGGGTAATCCGGCGCCTACGCCAAACGGGTCGCTGGCGGGTTGCTTGGTCACCACCTTGTTCAGCTCAATCAGGGCGTTTACCAGGTCGGGCGGGTTCTGGCGGGCATAGGCCTCCGCCTTGATCAGCGTGATCTCGCCGGGCAGGTAGATGGGCCATGCCGTGGTGGAAGCCGCTCCAAAGCCCACGATGCGGAAACGCGGCGCGGTAGCATTGGTGGAGATATAGAAAGGCACCCTTTTGTCCGCCAGGTCGGGCGCCAGTGAAGGCGGCAGGCCCATGGTGGAATCCAGCACCGTATAAACGTTGTTGGTGGAAGTAGCCGTTTCAAAAATCGGATTGAGGTTCACCGTGCTGAAGTTGAAAACCGACTTCTTGGTGAGGTCCACCGCGTTGGCGGCAGCAAGCGCCTGGGGATAGTTGCCCAGGAAGAGCGAGTACCGGGCCTTCAGCGCCTGCAGCGTATTCGGGATGTCTATGCCTGCGGGTATGTTGGCCAGGAAACTGGCCGGGATGGGGTTTGTGTTTATAAGACCCAGGGCCTTGTCGATAGCTGCGATTGCTCTGGTGAAGCCATCGGCACGATCCGTAAAGCCTACGCGGTCGCCGATGGTAGCAGGCACCTTCTCCCAGTACATGGCCAGGTCGCCCAGGGCCAGCGCCTTGAAGATGGTGGAATAGCCGATAAGGCCGCTGGCGTAGCTCTTGTCGCCCAGGTTTTCAGCATTCCTGATCACGTTTTCCGCATCAAAGATGATCTTGTTGCTCGAGGTCCAGAGGCCGCCCAGGATGGTGTTGGTTCCATCCACAGAGCCGGCGCCCAGTTGGAGCTGGTATTCCGAAGTGTTGCCCTGGTTCGTTACGATCAGTTGGTTGGTGAGCAGCCCGTCCATGGTGATCTTATTGTAGAGCGAGCTGGACCTTCCGTTCGTATAAACCCTTTGCAGGCCCACGGCCACGCCGGTCATCCCCTGCGCGGTGGTGAACACCTGGTCGGAAGTGGCGGCGCCGGGATTGGTAAAGTCCTTTTTGCACGACGTGCCCGAAAGGAGCAGGACCGCCAGCGAGCCGTATAGTGAAGTTTTTATTATCTGTTTTTTCATACTCATTAGTGATTTAAGGTTAGAACCGGGCGGATACGCCGAATTTAAAAGTTGCCGGGATGGGCACTGTACCAAAGTCGATGCCGCGCAGCAAGGTGCTCTGGCCGGTGGCGTTTACTTCGGGATCGTAGCCTTTGTAGTTATCCCATGAGATGAGGTTGCGGCCGCTGAGGCTGAGCGTAAGGTCGTTGAAGAAGCGGAGCCTGCCCAGGCTGTAGCTCAGCGCCACTTCGCGAAGCTTTACAAAAGAGCCGTCGTCCACGCGCCATTCTTCTATCTGGTAAACGCTGTTGACCCAGCCTCTCGGCAGTTCGCCTCTATGCTCCTGCTCGGCCACCTTGCCATTGCCCACGCCCTGGCGGGTGCGGAAGTCGGCATTAAACACATCTACTCCCTGTACCGCATCAAACTGCACACGCAGGTTGAATTTCCTGTAAGCCACCTCGTTCACCAGCGAAGCAGTGTAATCGGGATTGGGATCGCCGATCACCCTGCGCAGGGTGGTGCCGGTGGGAATGCCCGAAGCATCACGCTGGGGCGTATAGGTGAGGGGACCGTTCTGTATGCCTTTTTCGATCTGCGGGAAGCCGGAAGAGTTCTTTACCTGGTTGCCGTTGGCATCCACGGCAAAGAAGGTTCCGTAGAAAATGCCTACGGGGTATCCTTCTATCAGGGCCACGGGGGCGCCGCCGTTGGTGTTGAACAGCGTCAGCGCGGGGCCAACTTCCAGCACCTTGTTCCTGTTGCGGTTGTAAATGGCCGTTACATCCCAGCGGATGTCGTTGTTGCTTACCGGCGCTGCATTCAGTACGAGCTCTATGCCTTTATTCTCCAGGGAGCCCAGGTTGTCCAGCAGGCTGGAGAAACCATTGGTGGGTGCTATCTGGCGGTTGATCAGCAGGTCTTCCACACGCTTGCGGTACCAGTTGAACTGAAGGCCCAGCCTTTGGCCGAAGAAGGAAAGGTCGGTGCCGATTTCCAGTTCTTTCTGCCTTTCAGGCCTTACGTTCTCGTTCGCCAGCCTTGCGCTGGAGTAAAGAGCGGTTCGTCCCAGGTAGGCGTTGGTGCTGTACGCATTCACGCTTTCATAAGCGCCGATGCCGGTGAGGTTGCCCGATTCGCCGTAGGCGGCACGCAGCTTGGCCGTGCTCCACCAGGGCATGCTTTCCTTCCAGAAGGAATTATCGGACAGCAGGTAGCTGCCGCTGGCTTTATAATACACCTGGTTGCGCTGGTTCTTGCCAAACACCGAGGAACCGTCAACACGAACGGCGCCGGTGAGGAAGAGGCGGTTGAACAGGCGGAAGTTCTGCTGCAGGTAAGCACCCGATATGGAAAGCTCGGTGCGGTCGTCTATGCTGGGCAGGACGGTGCTTGCGCCGTTCACGGTTTCCACGAAGGGGCTGAGGCCGCGGCCCTGGAGCAGGGAGAAGCGGTTCCTTTCGTATTGTACCGAGTAGCCCACCTGCGTTGTTGCGCCGATGTCGGGAGTGATGTTGTACTGGTAGTTGCCGCTGATGTCGTTGTTGATCTGGAAGAACTGGTTGTTGCCTGTGCTGGCGTAGCCGTTCAGCGTGGGATCAAGCGTAGCGCCCCCGCCAAAGAAGGCGGTGGATACGTTGTATGCGAAGGGAGGCATGTAGGTGGTGCCGTTCTGAGCATAATTGTCGATGCCCATCACGTAGTCGAAGGTCAGTCCTTTTGCAGGCCTGAACTTCATCCCCAGGTTCGCCAGTACGCGGTTGGTTTCCTGCGTCTGGTCAAAGTCTTCGATAACAGAAACGGGGTTCACCCTTCCGCGTTCACCTATGTTCTTCAGGTTGCCGAGGGCATCGCGGGCAAAGATGTCGTGGAAGTTGCCGAGGATGGTAACCGCGTTCAGGGGCGAGTAGAACGAGTTGCCGTCAGGCTTTTCATTCGCTGCGCTGTTGATGTAGTTCAGTCCCAGGTTGAAGCTAAGCATGGAGTTGATGGTCTGGTCCACGTTGGCCCTGAAGCTGAAGCGCCTGAAGTCGGTGTTTTTTACAATGCCCTGGTTGTGGAAGTAGGAGCCTGCCAGGTAGTAGCGGGTCTTGTCGGAGCCGCCGCTCACCGAAACGTTGTTGTCCGTACCGGTCCCGGTGTGAAAGATGTAGTCCTGGTAGTCGTACCGCTGCACGGGCGTGGTGTTGGTGAGTGCGGGTGTGATGATGTCCTGCGTCTGCAGATCGGGTGAGCCGCCGAACTTGGTGGGAGCCATGTTCACTTCCAGCCTTTTACGCAGCTTGCTTGCCATCACGCTTGTGCTCACGTTGATCTGCGGCGTTCCTGCCCTTCCTTTTTTGGTGAAGATCTGGATAACGCCTGCGTTGGCCCTTGAGCCGTAGATGGCTGCGGCCGCGGCGCCGTTCAACACCTCGATGCGCTCGATGTCGGCAGGGTTGATGTCCACCATCCTGTTCTGGCCGATGTTGCCCACGAAGTTATTGCCGTCGTAGTTGTTCTGCGTGTTGGTAACCCGGTTGGTGGCGTTGTTCACGATCACGCCGTCAATGATGTACAGCGGCTCGGAAGAGGAGCCAACGGAGCTGATGCCGCGCAGGCGAACCGAAACGCCCCCGGCGGGATCGCCGGAGTTCTGGATGATCTGCGCTCCTGCGGTTTTACCCTGAAGAGCGGTAAGCACGTTGCTGGCGGCGCCTCTATTCAGGTCGTCCGCATTCACGCTGCTGATGTAGTTGCCTAACTGGCGGCGCGTTGTCCCGGCCGCGGTGCCGGTCACCACCACTTCATCCATCTTGAGTGCGTCCACTGCAAGCTGCAGGCTGGCGGTGTATTGTCCTGCGCCGGTAACCTGTATGGACTGGCTGCCGGAGCGGAAGCCCACGCCGGAGAAGTCAACCTGGTAAGTGCCTTCGCGGAGGTTGGCCTGCAGCGAATAATTGCCTTCGGCGTCGGTGGTAGTGCCGTTGTTGGTGCCGCGAACGATCACCGAAATATTGGAGATGCCTTTGTTCTCGGCATCTGTTACCCTTCCCGAAATGCGCACCTGTGCCGACACCAGCAGCACGGTGCACTGGAGCAGGAGCAGGAAAGCGATCTTTTGAAGGGAAGGTGTAAGCGACTGTGTTTTTCTCGTCATAAGCAAAGGTTTATTGGGGATTTGAAGGTGTTAAATTAGAAAGAAATCTTCTTCGCGTGAGAACTATTCGATAAGAGAGGCTATTGGCTGATAGCTGTTGGCTGTTAGCCGTGCACGTTCTGCCTATTAACATGCGTTTTTAAAAATAATTTCAGGAGTTAACCGCCAGGACGCCAGGACGCAAGGATATTTCACGCACTTGTCCCGCAGCAGGCGGGAAAGGCGCAAAGGAAGGCAAAGAGAACAGAGGTCGCCTGAACTATAGCTTGTTCCTTCGGGTTCTTTGGTGTTCCAACCTCCCCGGGATCAAAAGTTGAGAAGAGCGCAAGGAGGTCGCAAGCTCCCTTAGAGGTTTTTGGGGAGCCTGCGACCTTCTTTGCGCCTTTATGGTCATAGCCGCAGAAGCGCCGGAACAACCAAAAGAAACACATAGGAAAACATTGTAATCAAACGACTGTTTTCTTTGCCTTCCTTTGTGCTCCCGCCTGCTGCGGGACAAGTGCGTGAAATATCCTGGCGTCCTGGCGGTTACATTAAAAACTCTATTTAAATAACCAATGTCCAATTGACCGTACGCGGGCAGCCATCAGCTAACAGCTATCGGCTGACAGCTTCTCCCTGCACAATCTTCTTCAACCGTCCCAATCCTTCTTCCATCATGGAGCCATAGGCTTTGTCGAAGAACATGCTTTCGAATTTTTTCCAGGGATACCAGGGCTGGTGGAAATCCATGTACCAGTGGAGCGTGAGGGAATCGATCTCGGGGATATAGTACACGCGCCAGCCGGTGGGAATGGACTGGCGGTTGCCCTGCTGCCATACTGCCGTAACGGAAGAATCCGAAAAGCCGGTGAAGCGGGAAGAGATCTGCTGGTGCTCCCGGTTGGGGGCGAAGGCAGGGTTCCACTCGGGCCAGCGCTCCTGGTTTTTAATAAGCTCCAGCACACTGTCCTTGTGGGCCCTGATGCTCACGGCCCGTGAGATACGCACGTTGGCGGGAATGAACAGCGAGAATATGGTGACCAGCAGGGCCAGCGCAATAAAGCTGATGAGGGCAAGTTTGATCAGTCGCATAACAAAATTTTATTCCCAGCGGAATACTTTTATGGTGATCGCATAAATGACTACGCCCCAGGCGCCCAGTATGGCCAACTGCGGCCAGCAGGCGCCCAGGCTGGCGCCCTCGAAGGCTATGTTGCGCATCGCATCGTTCAGGGCAGTCAGCGGCAGGAAGGAAATGATGGGTTGCAGTGAGCCGGGCAGGGCTTCTTTCGGAAAAAAAGTGCCGGATAAAAAATACTGCGGGAACATGAAAAGGTTGGCATATACGGGGATCACGTTCTGGTTTTTTGAAATGCCGCTGATAAAAAAGCCGAAGCCCATGAACACCAGCAGGGCAAAAAAGCTCAGGAGCATCATGTTCAGGAAGGTGATGAATCCATGCGCCAGGAAAAAATCGTACACGAAATATCCGAAAAGGATAAGCACCACCACCGTCAGCAGTTGGAAGACCACCTTTGAAATGCTTTCGCCCAGAATGATGTAACCTTTTTTTACAGGAGTGGAATACATCCGCTTCAGCACCAGCATTTCGCGCAGCGAATAAAAAGAAAACGATACGCCAAAAACGGCCGTGCCGATCAGCGAAAAGCCGATCATGCCCGGCAGCAGGAAATCGATCATGCTGTACTTCCGTCCCTCCACCATGGTCTGGCTTGTAGTGATGTATGATTTCCGGTCAGGGTAAACCCTCTGGTCAAATTCGTGAATGAGGCGGGTGAGCACCGATTGCAACATGGGTATCTCCCGCTGGCTGGCCGAAGAGGTGCGCATGCGTACGACATAGCCTTCACCGGCCGGGTTGCGGGTGATGTTCAGAATGGCCGTAAGCCTTCCCTTTCGCAGCTCGTCCTCTATATCCTTCTTGCTATTGTCCACGATGCGCAGGCCGGGCAGGCCACGCAGAATGGGGTAGACCAGGTTGGCCGTATCGGCATTCTTCTCAAAAGCCACGGGCACGGTAGCGCCGCGGTTACTGCCCAGCGAACCAAAGATCATCAGCAGCACTATCGGAAAGAACAGGCTGAAGAAGATCGACTGCGGGCTTTTGAACGTAGCGGTCAGGCTGGCCCTGGTCACCGCCATCATGGCCCTTGTCTGACTGTATTTTTTTGGCATCGCCAGCAAATGTAGGGGAATAGTTGTTTGAGGTTTGAGGTTTGAGGTTCGTCAGGTGCGACATTCTTTTTCTTTGCCGCCATTCCCTGCTCCTGAGCTTCTGTGGTTAACCACGAAGACACGGAGCCACAGAGGCTTCACTAAGGAAATACTCTTGCACCTGACGAACCTCAAACTTCAAATCTCAAACTTCAAACCATCATTCCTGTTTCTCACTTCACAAGGACCTCAAACGGCATCCTCGCCTGGGCTCCGGTCATTTCGCGGATGCGGGTGAGCTGCTGGAAGATGCGGAAGTTTTCTTCGCCGAGATGTTCGCGGAGGAGGACGGAAGGATCGGGCTCTTTCTTGCCGAAGAACTGGTCCATCCAGTCGCCGGATTCGGGGTATTCGCGGAGGCGGTAGTCGGTGGTTTTGGCCAGGCGGGCAGCGCAGGCTACGGCATCCTGGAGAGAGCCGATCCGGTCAACGAGTCCAAGGCGCAAGCCGTCTTCACCGCTCCATACACGTCCCTGGGCAATGCTGTCGATGTAGGCTATATCTTTTTTGCGTCCCGCAGCTACCCTTTGCTTGAACTGGAGGTAGATGCGGTCGACGCTGTTCTGCATTATCTTTTGTTCGGCTTCGTTGAGGGGGCGGCTTACGGTAAGGGCATCGGCATAGGGCGCCGTTTTTACCCCGTCGAAAGTCATGCCCAGCTTGTTTTTGAAAAAGCCTTCCATGTTGGGGATGAGCGTGAACACGCCGATGGAGCCGGTAATGGTATTGGGGCTGGCAAAGATGCTGTCTGCCCCGGCGGCGATGTAATAACCACCCGAGGCGGCCACATCGCCAAAGCTTACCACAACCGGTTTATCGACTTTGGCCATTTCCAGCTCGCGCCAGATGACTTCACTGGCAAGGGCGCTGCCGCCGCCCGAGTTCACCCTCAGCACGATGGCCTTGATCGATTTGTCGAGGCGGGCCTTGCGGATGATCTTGCGGAAGTGTTCACCACCTATGGTAGTGGCCGAGCCTTCGCCGTCAACGATATTGCCTTCGGCATAGATCAATGCAATACGGTCCGAACCGGCTGCCTTGTAATCTGTCGCCTGCGCATATTTTTTTATGTCGAGGAGGGTGATCTTGTCATCTTTGACCACCTTTACCCTTTTCTTAATCTCATCCTTTACCTGGTCGTCGTAGCGTACATCGTCGATAAGCTTATGGCGAAGCGCGTCCTGCGGTGTTTGGATGGCGGCGGTGTTGGCCAGGTTGTGCAGGAAGGCGGTGTCGGTTTTGCGGGCCTGCGCACAGGTAACGAGGAAGTGGTTGTACAGGTCGCCGAGCCATTCGATGGTCTGTTCCCTGTTCTCCGGTGTCATCTTATCGGTACGGAAAGGCTCGGTGGCGCTTTTGAACTTGCCCGCGTAGAATATCTGGGGCTGTATTTCGAGCTTATCGAGCATGCCTTTAAAAAAGACAAGCTCCGCGCTGAAGCCGTTCCATTCAAAAGATCCCGCCGGGTTTACGTAAATGCTGTTGGCGGCGGTTGCTACGAAATAGGCAGGCTGCGTCATCATATCTGCATGGGCAATGACGAACTTGCCGCCGGACCTGAAATGGAGCAGGGCATTCCGCAGCTCGTTACTGGAGGCAAAGCCGTTGGCATTGCCATTGGCTACGAGGTAGATGCCCAGGATATCCTCATCGTCCTTTGCATGGCGTATAAGGCGCACCAGGTCATACATTCCCGGAACCTCTGGTTCGCCGGTGAGGGAATTCAGGGGATTTTCCTGCATTTTGTCGGAAAAATGGGTGGAGAGGTCCAGCACCAGTACCGACTGGGAAGGAACATCGCCTTTGTTGCCGTTGGCCATGCCAGCTACAATGCCGGCCAGGACAAAGAAGGCCACAACGCTAAAGATTATGAGCGCCAGGAGGGAAGCAAAAAATATCTTGAAAAAACTTCTCATTTGGTTATTGCTTTACAGGTCATCAAAAATAAAAGATATTTGACGCCCATTCGAAGAAACAAATATGAACAGGGCTTATTTACTGATTGGAGGAAACATAGGCGACCGGCAGGCCAGCCTGGCGGCGGCCCGCGAAGCCATAGCACGGCAGTGCGGAACGGTAAGCGCCTGCTCGGCCATTTACGAAACGGAGGCATGGGGGCAGGAGGACCAGGACGCTTTCCTGAACCAGGCGCTGGCCGTGGAGACAGGGCTGAAGGCCGGGGAACTGATGCGCTGCATACTGGATATAGAAGCCGAACTGGGAAGGAAACGGGAGAAGAAATACGGCCCCCGCACGATCGACATCGACATATTATTATATAATGCCGAAGTGGTGCACCAGGAGGGGCTCTCCATCCCCCACCCGCGGATGCAGGACCGCCGCTTTGCGCTGGCCTGCCTGAACGACATTGCTCCCGGCGAAGTGCACCCCGTGCTGGGCAAAACGGTGCGGCAACTGCTGGAGGAATGCACCGATCCCCTGGCGGTGAATAAAATTAATTGACGATCACAGCAGCCTTAGTTATTTTGCCGCCTTCTTTTACTGACTGCTGAAGAATGAAATACAATTTCGTTACCATCGAAGGCAATATCGGGGCGGGAAAGACCACGCTGGCCCACCTGCTGTCGAAGCATTACAATGCCCGGCTGGTGCTGGAGCAGTTTGCCGACAATCCCTTCCTGCCCAAGTTCTACGAGAACCCGCAGCAATTTGCCTTCCCGCTGGAACTGTTCTTCATGGCCGAACGCTACAAGCAGTTAAAGGAGCTGGTGCAGCAGAAGGACCTGTTCCAGAACCTCACCATTTCGGATTACCTGTTTACCAAATGCCTTTTGTTTGCTAAGGTGAATCTTTCGGAGGAGGAGTTCCGCCTGTACCAGCGCCTGTTCGATATCATGTACCAGCAACTGATCCAGCCGGATCTTGTCATTTATCTTCACGCCCCCGTGAACAAGCTGCAGCAGAACATCCGCAAGCGGAACCGTCCCTACGAGCAGAATATTCCTGATGACTATCTCTTCAGCATCCAGGAAACCTACACGAATTATATCCGCCAGCACAGGCTGAAAGCCATCATCATTGATGTTTCTTCTGCTGATTTTTTAGGCAATGAAAAGCATCTACAGACAGTGCTTGATGCGTTGGAGAAAGAGTACCCGGAAGGGCAGCATTACCTTAGCTTGCCGTGAATCGTCAATCGTCAATCATGAATGGGGGCTGTCTACGGTCCACAGA
>DASWNB010000173.1:0-3849 GCA_036399455.1 Flavisolibacter sp.
TGATCGACCGCTCGTTCCTTACCCACCAGTTCAGCGGACGTTTGTTGTCCGTAAGTATCTTAACCAATGCCGTTGCCCAGCTTCCGTTGCCGATAACACCTATTGTTTGTTGCATCATCTTCTAATTACGGCAATATTATATACTTCTATTTATTTTCCACCAGTTCATCCCTCGTCACTACCCTTATCTTGTCGCCGGGCTTCAGCGTTTTGCTGATGGCGTTGTAGGGGGCCGTTACTACTTTCTCTCCGGGCTTCAGCCCGCCCAGCACCTGTATATAATTTACGTCCTGTATGCCTGTGGTGATGGTTCTCTTTTCCAGCGTATTGTCGGCCTTTATCACGAACACCACTTCTTCCAGTTCATCATCCAGTTGCGTGGTTTCTTCCGTTTCGGTCGCATTCTTCGCCTGCTTGTCTTTTTCCTTCTTCCTTTCCTCTATGCTTTGGTCGCTGCCTTTTACACGGGCGGCTACGGCCATTACGGGAACACTGGTGGCATTGTCCACCCGCGTGGTCTTTATATCTGCGCTGGCGTTCATGCCGGGGCGGAAGGCAATGATCCTGCCGGCAGCGGGATTAACCAGGTCGCTGTAGGAAGCGGGGTCGAGGCGGACATGCACAGCATATTCGGTGGCATCATTGGCGGATACCGAAGTGGCGCCGCCCGTGCGTGCCGTGCTGCTGGCGATCTTGGTCACCACCCCCCGGAAGCGGCGGTTGTTGTACGCTTCCACTTTCACGTCGGCAGAGTCGCCGATGCTCACCTTTACTATATCGTTCTCACCTACCTGCACTCTTACTTCAATGGCGCTCATGTCGGCGATGGTCATCAGTTCGGTACCGGCCATCTGGGCGGTGCCCACCACTTTTTCGCCCCGCTTTACTTTAAGCATGGAAACGATGCCGTTCATGGGTGCGGTGATGGTGGCGCGGCTCAGGTTCTTGTTGGCCATTTCAAGGCTGCTGCGTGTGCTTTGCGTGCTGGCCTGGAGGCTGCGGATGTTCTGAAGCGCCGCGTTGTATTGTGCCTCCGAAGAGCGGTAGCGTGTTTCAAATCCTTCCAGCTCGGCCCTTGAAATTACCTTATCATCAAAAAGCTGCTTGTTGCGGTCGTAGGCCTGGCGGTCCTGGTTCAGTTGTGCCTTGAGGGCGCCCAGTTGCGCCTGGCTGTTGGCCACATTGGCCTGCGAAGCGGCCACGCGGGATGAAGCTTCGTCGCGCTGGGAAGCATATACATCGGCATAGATGCGGGCCAGCACCTGCCCCTTGCGTACACTGTCGCCTTCCTCTACATAAAGCTCCGTCACTTCACCGGAAATATCGGGACTGATAGGCACTTCCACTTCAGGATATATCTTGCCGCTGGCCGTAACGGTTTCGGTGATGGTCCTTTGCTGAACGGCTTCCGCTGTCACCTTGATGCCCTGCTCCTTATCCTTTCCCATCATCTTAACCGCCAGCAGCACAACCACCAATGCGCCCATTATTATCAGTATCCATTTGACTGTCTTGTTCATTCGTATGCGAGTTAATGTTTTTAGATCAAGCTGCGAGCTACGAGCCGACGACCGATAACCGACCACCGATGACCGGCCTAATTCCTAATTCCCAATTCCTAATCCCACCTTTTACCTTTTACCTTCTACCTTTTACCTTCTACCTTCTACCCTTCACCTTCTACCTTCCCTACAGCTTCAGTCCCTGTCCCTTATAGAATTCCAGCAGTTTCATCTTGAACACGTAATCGAATTGTGCGTACAGTAATTCTATACGGGCTCTTTGAAGGTTGTTCTGGCTGGTCATCAGGTCGTAGGTAGATACGAGGCCGAGGGTGTAGCGCCGCTGTGCAAAATCAAAAGCCCTTGTTGCCGTTTCCACTCCTTTTTTATTTGCATTGAACTTCTGCAGGGCGGCTACAGCATCGGTGTAATTGCGGTAGATGTCCTGCTTCAGCGTTTGCTTGTCCAGTTCTCCTTGCAATTCGAACTGCCGGATATTCAGCTTTGCCCTTTCAAGGTTGATCCTTGCCGTGCGGCCGTTGAGTATGGGCACCTGCACGCCAATTCCCACGCCCTGCCCGAAGTTGGCCGACAGTTGGTTACCCAGGCCGGCAGGTGTGAAAAAGCCTGTGCGGCTTCCCTGCGTAACCACGGGAGCTTCCACATTGTAAAAATTGCCGCCGCCCGCATCCACCCGCAAGCCTGTAGGCGAAAAGCCGGACACGACCTGGCTGTACACCGGCTGCCTGAAGTAAATATAATTGGTGCCCAGGTTGGCAAAAGCTGAGATGTTGGGATAAAGGTTGGCACGTGCCGCCGCAGCGGAACGCGTGGCCGATTCTATCCTGAGGTTGTTCACCTTCTGCTGCGGCAGGTTCTGGACGGCCGAGTTGTACACCGCCTCCGGCTGAAGATCGGCTATGTTCTCCACCGGGATCAATTCCACGGGTGGGGTTTCTATTTCAAACGGAGCTGCCGCATCGATGTTGAGGAGGGCCTTGAGCTGGAGGATGAACTGCTGTGCAGATGCTTCCGCGGTGATGAGCGTGGAGCTGTCGCGTGCCAGTTGTGCTTCCAGTTCGGCGGCATTCAGCTCGGGGAGATTACCTACTGCCACCTGGCGGCGGGTGGCTTCCAGTTGGGCGGTCGTCTGCCTTATCTGCACCCTGGAGAGGTTGGCCTGTTCGCGGGCCAGCAGCGCCTGGAGGTAGCCCACGGCCACATTCAGCGATACGTCATCCTGGGCTTTCTGAACCTGCGCCCTGCTGGCTTCAACAGAAAGCCTGCTGGCCTCCCTGCTGTGCCTTAACGCAAACCAGTTGAAAAGGGTAACCCCGCTCTGCAGGTTTAAGTTGGTGCTGAAGAAGTTCTGGTCTTCCAATACGCCCGTGGTGGGATTCTCCCGTCGTCCGAAGCTCAGTCCTGCATTGGAGCCGAAGTTGACTGAAGGAAGTTGCGCTCCCCGGCTCTGGTCCAGGTCCAGCTCTGCGAAACGGGTTTGCAGGTCTGCCTGCCTGATGGAGATGTTATTCGCCCTGGCATATTCCACACACTCCTTCAGGTCCCACTTTTCCTGTCCGCAGGCCACTACCCCTGTGAACAGGAATAACAAACAAAGTATTGGCTGCTTCATGGATGTAAATGTAGGAAAAGCTGGTAGCTTTTAGCTGTTAGCTGCTAGCGGATGACCGATAAGCGATGACCGATAACCGATGACCGACCACCGATAACCGACCACCGATAACCGAGGGAGTCCACAGTCCACAGACGAGGCTGGGGCTGTAAGACTCCTTTGCGCTTCTTTGCGTATGCTTTGCGCACTTTGCGTTTAATTGCCCCGGGGAGAGACTGCACCTAACAACCTCAAACTTCAAACCTTATCCAGCGCTTGCTCCAGATCGGAAACCAAATACTCCGCTTCTTCCAGGCCTACGTACATGCGGATGTACTGGTGGGCGGGTTCGGAAGGGTTGAAGTCTTCGGGTGGAATGCCGGCGCATTTGGGGATGACGAGGGATTCGTGGCCGCCCCAGCTTACGGCCATCAGGATGTGCTTCAGTGAATCGCAGAAGCGGGTGATGGAGGCAACAGTGCCGTTCTTTAAGGTGAAAGTGAACAGTCCGCAGGCGCCTTTCATCTGCCGCTTCGCCAATTCGTATTGCGGGAAGGATGGGTCGAAAGGGTAGATGAGGCGGTCCACTTTGGGATGATCCTTCATGAAGGAGATCACCTGGCCCGTGGTGCGGGTGATCCTTTCCAGGCGGGATGGCAGGGTCCTGAGGCCGCGGATGAGCAGCCAGGCATTAAAGGGCTGTATGCCGCTGCCGATGTTCAGGTATTCCAAATC
>DASWNB010000174.1:0-5509 GCA_036399455.1 Flavisolibacter sp.
ATCATCGGCTCGCTGCTGGCCTTCCTTATCGGCCAGGTGCTGGACGTGCTGGTATTTCATCGTATTAAAAAGGCAACAGGGGAGAAGCGCATCTGGCTGCGGGCCACCGGCTCTACGCTGGTATCGCAACTGGTGGACAGCTTCGTGGTGCTGTTCGTAGCGTTTTACCTCGGTCCCAAGCTGCAGGGCACAGCCGCCTGGACGCCCGGGCAGATACTGACCACCGGTACCGGCAACTACATCTATAAATTCGCCGTAGCCATCCTGCTTACGCCCGTCATCTATCTTGCCCACGGCTGGATTGAGAATTACCTGGGCCACGAAACCGCCCGCCGCATGAAACAAAGCGCCATGGGACAGAAGGAAGAAGAGTTTGAGAATATTCCTACAGCAGGGTGAGGTCGTGAATGGTGAATGGTCAATGGTTTATCGGTAATCGTTTATCGGTAATCGTTTATCGGTCATCGGTCATCGGTCATCGGTCAAAAAAAGGCCGCCCGGCGATGAAGAGCATCGCCGGACGGCCATTGTCCCGGCCATTAACTAAACGCAGCAGCGCTTATTCTTTCCGGAAGTGGATGGTCTGCTTTTCGCCGTTCCTGACCACTTCCAGGATATAAAGCCCGGGTTTTAAAGTAGCCGTGTTGATCCTGTGCGTAGTGCTTCCCTTCACACTCCTGCGGGTCATCAGCAGCATGGTCGAATTCACATCATAAATATTGCAGGTGAACTGGAGGCTCCTTGCCGACAGTTTTTCAGCTACGGTCTTCGGGCTTTTCGCCGCTTTTGCCTGAACCGTAAGCACATCGTTCACGGGGTTGGGAGCTATGTTGAACGTGTACTCCGGTGAAGTTCCGGCAGCCCGGCCGTTGTTGGAAATGGAGAAGAACAGCAGCGTCTTTTCATAGCAGGCGCCATCACCCGTGATCTTGAACGTGAACGGAATGCCGCCGGAGCCATAAGGAAGCTGGAATACAAGCTGGTTGTTGTTAAAATACCAGAAGATGGGGTTGGACACGCTGGAAGAACCCGTCGGGACAAAGGTCACCGTCTTGTTATACGTATTCAGGTTGCCCAGTGTCACGTAAACGGTACATCCCTGGTGTACAAACTTGGGAGAGCTGTTGGTGGTAACCGTACCGCTCTCGTAGGGATGGCTCACGTTGTAGAAATAGCAGGCCTCCTGGTAGTAGTTGTAGGTGGTAGATGCGGAATTGTCGTTATCATTCGCGATGTTTTTGGTGATGTTGATTACATAACCGCAAATGTTCACCGAAGCCGTGAGGGTAGTTGCTACTCCATACCACTTCTGGTTGGTAATGGTTACCTGGTTGGCCGAAGGCGTATTCTGCGCCAGTTGAAGCACAGACCCGGCGCTCGAAGGGATGGACCAGGTCACCGTAGCACCGGCGGGCAGGTTTGCGAGGGAGTAAACGGCCGAGTTGCAAATAATGGCAGGCCCGCTGATGTAGTGGTTGGCGTTGGGGAACATGGTGGAAACGTAGCTCGTGTTGGTGGTGGTAGCGCCTGTATTGGTTACATCAAGCCAGTCGCTCAGGCGGGTGGCCGAAGTCCCGCCGCCTGTCCAGGATTGGTCAAAGCTTCCATAAAAGTCCCAAAGCTGGCTGGAACCACAGTATGAAGGCCCCCCGTGCAACTGGCCCACTATCCGGTGGTCCTGGTCGTACAGAGGTGAACCCGACGAACCAGGCTCGGTCACGCCCTGGCTCCAGTCGGCCCTCCAGTGCTGGTTCACGCTGCCGCCATAGCTGGCGCGTGACACGGGATTGTTGGCCTTGCTGATCTTCATCACGTCGCCGCGGGGGTGGTGGATGGCAGTTGCATTGGAAGCCGGCGTCGAAGAGCGGCTCCAGCCGGAAAGAGCGAGCCCCGAATTAGCCGGGGGGCGCTGGCTTAACTCCAGCAGGGCGAAGTCCGAAGCGGCGTTGGTAGCCCGCAGGGTAGAGCCGTTATAGAGCGTGCCTGCATTATCCTGGGAAGGCGAGCAGGTTGAGCTCCAGCGCTGGAACACAAAGCGCCACTGGGTCACGTTCTGCGTACCGTTATCAAGGCAGTGATTGGCGGTTAGGAAGAAAGGCACGTTAACGCCGCAGGTGTTGTTCACCAGCGCGCCGGTACACCAATAAGAACCGCTTTGCTCCAGGATAAGCGCAACCGAACTCCGCTCGGCCGCCCATCCCGTGCCCTCAGGGCAAAGGACGTTGATATTGCACGATCCGGAATTTCCAAAGCCGTAGATCTTGCTCTTGAATATCTCCCTGTAGCCAAATGCGATGTTCGACACCCTTAGCTGCAGTTCTTTTACTGAGCCTGAAGGAACGGAACCTTCCACGTTGATTATTTCTCCCTTGTAAACGTCACTGCCCCAGGTGTTGCTGGTGTTGTTTTCCTTTTCGGTAACAGGCCCGGTGATCATGCTGCCGTCTTCATTGTAAATGTACATTTCGGTGTTTGCCGGAAGGGAGAATTCACTGAAATTGATGCTGAGCGATTTGGCCGAACGGATGCGGATGCTCAGGCGGAAATAAGCTCTTTCTCCTTCGGTCACCCAACTGGCATGCTCGGCAACATTGATGTCGACGGGAACAGGTTCGGCAAAGCGGAACGGCTTTACGTAATCGGTCGATTGGGAAGCGCGGTCCTTTGCCATGATGACGCTAGTGTCGGGAGTCGCGATTTCGTAGAAACTCGGGCGGTAATCGCGCTGGAACTTACCCCTGGCATCGGTAAGTTCGGTGCTGTTGTAGTTGGTAGTGACCTGCGCCGTAGCACCGAAAAAGAGCAGCAGGCCTGCAAGGGTAAAGATTCTTGTAAGCATGATGAGAAATTTAGGTTTGAGAAATGGATGGCCATTTGCGCAGGATGATCGGGCCGGCCGGGTGGATGAGCATCGCTGCGGTACTGACCTTCTTACAAGTTTGCCGGAAAGCGGCTCAAATCAAACCGGCTGCCCCACATTTTATGAACATCTATTTCACAAATCCGCAATTACGTACATCCCCGGAGTAGTTCTACGGTTGACGTGCAGGGGGGAATTTTTAAATTGATCGGGAATGGTCATGTGAATGGTGAATGGTCAATGGTGAATGAGGTCGTTTTAAGGTGGGAGATGCTTTCCTTTGGTGGTAGTCATTTTGTGGAAATATTCAATATTCAATGCTCAATATTCAAGTGCGTTCCGGGATGGGACACTCCTTGAGAATTGATTGTTGAGCATTGAATATTGAACATTTGCTGCAGCTACAGGTTTTCTAACAGCATCCTCACCACAATTTTATCTATCGGAAGAGAAACGCTGTCTTCTGATAGCTTAACCCAGTCGACGAAGCGGAAGGTTTCTATTTCGCCTTTCTCTTTGTATAAGCTGAGCTGGTTCTCGTCAAAATCAAATTCCTTATCGCTCAGGCGGACAGCCAGCGGTTCGAGGGGAGTGACATAATAATAAATAGAGATGATCTGGTCGCCGGGACGGAAGGCTGACTCCTGGAAGAAATCCGTAGTATAGATATGATCGCCCACTTCAACGTTCAGGTTCAGCTCTTCCATGAACTCTCTTTTCAGGCAATCCCTGGTGCCTTCGCCAAATTCCAATCCTCCGCCGGGGAACTTCGTAAAATATTTCCCCCGTATCAGCTCATCGCTCACCAGCAACTGCTTCTGTTCATTTATAAAAATCCCGTAAACGCGCAGGTTGAATCTACTCATGGGAAGGGTTGAAGGTTAAAGGTAAAGACAGGTTTCTTTTGGTCGCGGAAGGCCTGCGCAGGCAAACCAGCAGTGAATTCTCAATATTCAATGTTCAATTTTCAAGTGCGTTGCTAAATAGGAAACCCCTTGAGAATTGAAAGTTGAGAATTGAAAGTTGAGCATTGAATATTGAACATTTTCCCGCAGATCGCAGCTTGCAGCCTCTCTCTCATCGCAGCTCAATAACTCCCTCAAACACCCTTTCCGCCGGGCCGTTCAGCCAGATGTCCTTATAGGTGTTGCCGATCTTGTCGTACTCAACGCTCAGGTTGCCGCCTTTGGTTTTTACTTCAACGCGGTTGAAGCCGTTGTCGTTGTGGAAGCATACAAGCGCTGCGGCGGTCACGCCGGTACCGCAGGAATAGGTTTCATCTTCCACGCCTCTTTCATAGGTGCGTACGATGATGCGGTCCTCGCCCGTCTGCTCCACGAAGTTTACATTAATGCCTTCTTTCACAAACTCCGGGCTGTTGCGTATGCGGCGGCCTTTGTTGAACACGTCAAGGCTCATCACGTCCTGAGAAAATTCTATGAAATGCGGGGAGCCTGTATTGAGCACGAACTGCCCGTGGCGCTGCTGCTTTACTTCGGTAACGTCGTTCATCTTCAGGGCAACGGTATTGTCTATGTCCACTTCAGCCTCGTGCTCGCCGTCGATTGCGAGAAAGCGGTAGGTGGTTTTCACCATACCCATGTCGTAGGCAAACTTCACCAGGCAGCGGCCGCCGTTTCCACACATGGTAGCTTCCCTGCCGTCGGAGTTGTAGTATTTCATTTCAAAATCGTAGCCTGCACGGGTGTTGAGGAGCATGAGCCCATCGCCGCCGATGCCGAAGCGCCGGTTGCAAAGGCGGGCTACCTGTTGGGTGGTCAGCGCATCATGGCGGCCGTCGCGGTTATCGATGATCACAAAGTCGTTGCCTGTTCCCTGGTATTTATAAAATCTGATCTGCATGATTATAAAGATGAGCTGATGATGTCGAGGCTTTGCCTGATCAGTTTTTCCACCAGTGCGCCGCTGTCATTCGAAAATTGCTTCCGGATGCGGTTGGCTACGATGGCGCTGAGCGAAAGGCAATGATGCCCCAGCAGGCGTCCCAGCCCGTAAATGCCTGAGGTTTCCATCTCAAAATTAGTGATGCGGTGCTGCCCGAAGCTGAACTGCGTAAGGCGGTTGATCAACTCGGGGTTGCGGATGCCCAGCCGCAGTATCCTTCCCTGCGGGCCGTAAAAGCCGGGGCAGGTAACGGTGATGCCGTGGTGGAAACCGTCCACAAAGTGCTTGAGCAGCGAGGCGCTGCCGATGCTGATATATGGATTGCATACCTGGCTGTGCAGTTGCGTATGGGTGGTAAAGGAATGAAGCAGTTGTATTTCCTGCTCGGTATGTTCGAGGCGGTAGTAGTTCAGGAGGTTGTCAAGACCCAGGCCATGCGTGGATGCCACAAAGCTGTCCACGGGCACATCTGCCTGGAGCGAGCCCGAGGTGCCGATGCGGATAATGTTGAGCGTAACGAGCTTTTCACGCACCTGTCTTGTTTCCAGGTCGATGTTGACAAGTGCGTCGAGCTCATTCAGGACGATGTCGATATTATCGGTGCCGATGCCTGTTGAGGTAACGGATATTCTTTTCTTCCCGATATAGCCGGTATGGGTGACGAACTCGCGGTGCTGTCTTTTTACTTCAATGGAATCGAAGTGTTTGCTCACGGCGGCCACGCGGTCAGGATCGCCTACGGTG
>DASWNB010000175.1:0-11582 GCA_036399455.1 Flavisolibacter sp.
GGTGGATATAGACGCGGCCGTTGAGCTGATCAGCGAGTTTGATACTTCCGGGACGGGTTCGGTGTTTGCCATCATCAAGCATACCAATGTGTGCGGGATTTCGGCAAGGGCGTCGGTGGCGGAAGCCTGGAGGGATGCGCTGGCCGGCGACCCGGAAAGCGCCTTCGGCGGGGTACTGGTGAGCAATGGCGAGGTAGATGAAGCAACGGCAGGCGCCATCAACGAGATATTCTTCGAAGTATTGATAGCTCCTTCGTTCTCCGAAGAAGCTCTGGGCCTACTAAAGTCGAAAAAGAACAGGATACTGCTGAAGCTGAAGCAAAAACCTTCCACAACTCAGGGCTATAAATCGGTGCTCAACGGCACGCTGGTGCAGCAGAAAGACGAAGGCAATTATTCAAAGTGGGAAGAAACGGGCGGCAGGGAAAGCTCGGAAAAGGAAAGGGAAGACCTGGTATTCTCCAACATCATCTGCAAGCACCTGAAATCAAACGCCATAGCGTTGGTAAAGAACCGCCAGCTAATCGGCAAAGGCTGCGGCCAAACCAGCCGCATCGACGCGCTTCGCCATGCCCTTGAAAAAGCCCGCCAGTTCTCCTTCGACCTTAACGGCGCCGTTATGGCCTCCGATGCCTTCTTCCCCTTCAACGATTGCGTCCGCATGGGCCACGAAGCCGGTATCACCGCCTTCATCCAGCCCGGCGGCTCCATCAGGGACAAGGATAGTATCGAGTATGGTAAAGAGAATAATCTTGCGTTGGTAATGACGGGGATGAGGCATTTCAGACATTGAAGCTGCGAGTTGTTAGCTGCGAGTTGCGAGAGGAAGGCTGCAAGCTTCAAGCGAGAGAGAACAAGAAACGAGAAACTATAAACGAGAAACCTCGGTGGTCGGTTATCGGTCATCGGTCATCCAATCACACCCATAGACCAGAAACCCTACATACAGAAACCGGCAGTCAGCGATGCGCAGAATAACCTGAACGTGGTGATACGCTATATCGGTTATCTCAATCCGCTGACCATACACAGGAGGGGCACAAAGGCCAAGGCCTTGTTTGCGCTGGCGCTGGTGTGCTTTTTCTGGGGAACTACCTGGCTGGCCTCCAAGGAAGCGGTGCGGCACATGCCGCCGATGCAGTTGGCGGGTGTAAGGCAGTTTATTGGCGGAGCCTGTTATGTGGCGTTCTTCCTGTTCAGGGGAACGGCCTGGCCGCGGAAAAAAGAATGGATACCCATCCTCATACTCAGCTTTCTCAACTTCGTGCTCAGCAACGGGCTGTCCACCTGGGGCGTTAAATATATTTCGGCGGGACTGGGCTCGGTCATCGGCGCCATCTTCCCGCTTTGGCTGGTGATTATCGGGCTGTTCTCCGGCAATGGCAGGATACAGCCGCGCAGCATCATCGGGCTACTCCTGGGGTTCGCGGGTATCTGCGTTATTTTTTACGATCACCTTTACGATTTCCTGGACCCGTCTTTCCGGCTGGGCATTTTCATGTCCGTGGTCTCAACATGGTCCTGGGCTTTTGGCACGCTGTACACCAAGAAGCATGCGCTGCACTTCAACCCTTATTTCGGGCTGGGTTTGCAGATGGTGATCTCAGGGAGCTCGCTGTTCACCCTTTCGTATGCTACGGGAACCGCCATGCCGCTGACGGAGGTAGCCTGGCAGGCCTGGGCTTCCATTACCTACCTGGTGGTATTTGGCTCTATCATCGGTTTTGCAGCTTACATCTATGCGCTGCAAAACCTGCCCACCGAGCAGGCCAGCCTGTATGCTTATATCAATCCAATCGTGGCCGTGTTCTTTGGTTGGCTGGTGTTTGGTGAAAAGCTGACGGGTTTTATCATTGCAGGCACCCTCATCACCATGCTTGGTGTTTACCTGGTGAACAAAAGCTTTATGAAGGCAACCGTGGCGGACAAGCCAGGGAAATAAACCGCTCGTACACATCGAGCCAGCCGGCAAAAAGAGGATCGGTTCCCAGGAAGGTGTTGTGCCAGATCATACCCATGCATCCTCCTGCGGATTTCACCGCATGATAGTAGTGCATCAGTTCATCTAAAGCCTGCCCGGGGGTAAGCTTCTGCTCGAAACAGGAATTGGCATCCATGAAGCAGAAAGGATGCAGCAGCAGCCGTGTTTGTTCTTCCCTTTCCAGATCATACCAGTAAAAAGGAGCGGCAACAGAAGCCCTGAAGCCATTTATCGACCCATAACCCATGGAGTAGTCGTGCTCAATGCCTGCTTCCACCAACTGCCGGAAAGTGCCCGGCATTTGAAAGCGTATAAAATGCTGCCGCGAACGGATGACCGGGACACCCGCCATCTCCTGCAACACCGCCAGTTCCTCCCTTATCTTCCCGGGCTCATCGCCGCTCTGCCAGGAAGGATGAAGTCCTGTTTTGTAACGTGATGCCGTACCGGCCACCAGTTGCCGCATGGCGGGGTGCTGCGGATGGATGTTCTTGTCGTAACGGTTACGGCTCTTCCCCACATGAAAGAAATAAACCGGGTCCGTTTCATACTTCCGGTGCAGTTCATCCATCCAATCATAGCTATCGTAAGGGTCCTGCTTCCGCCCTGCCAGCACCATCAGCCTGCGCCCCGCGTCCTTCCATTCTCCTCCCGCTACCGACTTCAGCCATCCCCCCGCATTCCGCACCAGCCCCTTGTGCCGGTAGCTCCAGGCAATGTCTATGTCGTAGGTGGGGAGAAGGGAAAAGGTTTGAGGTTCGAGGTTTGAGGTTGCAGGTTGCAGGTCAGAGACATTAAATCCTTTGTGCTCCTTCGCGTCTTCGCGTCTTCGTGGTTCCCAAAATTTCTTTAGCCAGATGTTGATGAGGGGGAGATGGAGGAAGCCTTCTTTATAGGCCAACGAATTCCGGTGGGCATAGCGGCCGTATTCGTCCTTTTCGTGCGGCAGGTATTCTTCGTAGCGGGTGATGAGATAGAAGATGGCGGCAAGGATGTCGAAGGGGAAGTTACCTGCCGTTTTGAAGAATGCTTTTTCACCTTCAAACTCAAAGCACTCGATGGAAACAGGATGAATATCGTGTTCAAACAGCAGCGGAACGGGCACTATATGAATTTCATCCTCCCCAAAAGAACTATCCGAGTAGTTCAGCTTCCATCCTTCCGCAGCCCCGTATTCCTGCGCATCCTTCGTCAGCCTGATCTCCGCACGGCAATACCCGGCAAGGAAATCCGCCACGTATTGCAACCGGGGAGTTATGGCTGGGGAGTAAATGAGCACAAGCTAAGGTAAGGTTTGAGGTTTGAAGTTTGAGGTTTGAGGTTCGTTAGGTGCAGCCAGTCATTACCGGGCGTAAGTTCGTGAATGAAAATATTCAATATTCAATGTGTCAATGCTCAATTTTCAAGTGGTATCCCGATCCGGAGCTTACTTGAAAATTGAATATTGAGCGTTGATTATTGAATATTTCTTCCGAAAGCGGCTTTACGCAAGCAACGACTGCCTGCACCCAACCTCAAACCTCAAACCTCAAACCTCAAACACCTCGCCTCTCCTTCCACAACTCATTGAACGACTTCTTCGGAAACTCCAGTTCGCTGCGGTGTTTCTTCCAGTCCTTCACAAACGTATTCACTACCCAGCTTTTCAGCTTGCCGGAGCCGGTGTTCATGAGGCGGCGGTTGAGCATGGCACGCTTCCAGAATTTCCAGGCGGTTCGCTCAGCAAAGGAGGAATGGCCCTTCTCCACGGCTTCGCTGCGGTTGTGGAGCAAAAGCTCATGGAGGTTGATGCGGACGGCGCATACTTCGGTGCAGTTGCCGCAAAGCGAAGAGGCATAGCTCAGGTGCTTCCAATCGTCCATCTGCTTCAGGTGAGGAGTGATGACCGAACCGATAGGACCGCTGTAAGTGGTTTGATAGGCATGCCCGCCGATGTTCTTGTACACGGGACAGGCATTGAGACAGGCGCCGCAACGGATGCAGTAAAGGCTTTCGCGGGCCTTTTCGTTGGCGAGTATGTTGGTGCGGCCGTTGTCGAGCAGGATCACGTACATCTCTTCGGGGCCGTCGTTTTCATTTACCTGGCGGGGACCGGTGATGATAGAATTATATACGGTCATTCTCTGCCCGGTGCCGTAGGTGGCCAGCAGGGGCCAGAACAGTCCCAGGTCGGTGAGGGAGGGAATTACTTTTTCAATCCCTACCACCACGATATGTGTTTGGGGCCAGGCACAGCTCAATCGTGCATTGCCTTCATTTTCGGTAATGGCAACACCGCCGATGTCGGCCACTATAAAATTGGCGCCGGTGACCCCTACCTGCGCCTGCACGTATTTTTCGCGGAGCTTCTGGCGGGCTACAAGGGTAAGCTGGCTTGGATTGAGGTTGGGATCAGTGCCCAGTTTCCGGGCAAATAATTTGGCTACGTCCTCCTTGCTTTTGTGCATGGCAGGCGTAACGATGTGATAGGGCGGCTCTCCGTCAAGCTGCTGTATGTACTCGCCGAGGTCTGTCTCAACGCTTTCGATATTATGCTCTTCGAGAAACTTGTTGAGGTGTATCTCCTCTGTTACCATGCTCTTGCTTTTGACCAGCGTGGTGCATTTCTTTTCCTGGCAGATGCGGAGGATTTCTTTCAGGGCATCGTCGGCGGTTTCGGCCCACAGCACCTTTGCGCCGCGGCGGCTGATCTCGGCCTCGAAGGTTTCCAGTTGGCGGTCCAGGGTTTCGATGGCCTTCCACTTGATGTTCTTGGCTTTTTCACGGGCCAACTGAACGTCGGTGAACTGCTGCTTGCCCTGGGGCACCACGGCGTTGTAACGGGATATATTGAAATTGATCTTGCGGCGGTGCTCACGGTCGGCGGACTTCACCGTGCTTTTTGCTATGAATGAAGAGGATTGTTCGGACATGCTCATCTCTTTTTTTCGGCCGCTTCCTCGAAGTGCTCCTGGGCAACCTGCTGGAGTGCGGCATAAAAATCTTCCCCGAATTTACGTATCAGCGGCTCCTTAAGAAATTCATACACGGGTACTTTCAGCTTTTTGCCAAAGGAGCAGGCGGGTTTGCAGAGGACTTCCCGCGGCTCGTAGTTCACCATCGTGTACTCCCTGGTCTTTTTTATGGTGATGGGATAAAGATGGCAACTGATGGGTTTCTTCCATGATAGCTTCCCGGCGTAGTAGGCCTGCTCGATGGCGCATTTGATGATGCCTGCACCGTCGCGGACGGCATAGGCGCAGATGCCGCCGTTGATGGTAGGCGTCACCCAGCCAAAATCGCGGTCGTACACGTACTTGCCCTGGCGCTTTACTTCGGCGGCTCCTTCGGCGGTCATGTAAGGCCTGAAAGCGTCGAACTGCTCGTCCAGTATCTTCTTCTCCTCCTTCTCCAGCGGGGCGCCGGCATCGCCATCCTCGCAGCAACCGCCCTTGCACTTGTGCAGGTCGCAAACGAATTTGGCTTCCACGACGTCGTCGCTTACCAGGACTTTATCAATAGCTATCAAGATTCGTGATTTTGGGCAAAGGTAGTTTCTTTCACCGGGGCGGCGGTCTTTCGTTTTGCTAAAATATTGTTCCAGAAGCCGCGCCGGGAGGCGATAATCAGCTTGCGCGAAGCCAGGTAGCTCACCACCTTGTGCTCCAGCCAGTGGTGCAGCGGCAGCAGCATGGCAATGAGCACGATCTTGATGGCCAGCACCTTCAGCGGCTCGCCGTGCGTCCACTCGTGTATGCGGTGGTCGGCAATTAGTATGATGAATTCAAACAGGAAGATAAAGGCAAAGAAGCCCAGTATCCTGATGGTGGTTGCCGATACCTGGAAGATGCCCAGCAGCACGAGCAGCAGGAATACGCTGGCAATGGCTACCGTGATGCCCATGTACTGGAGGTTGTGCTTTTTCTGCAGGGCCTCCGCTTTTTCGCGGGCTATACGGTCCTGCCTTTGCTGCTCGTCGGCCAGTTCCATCTGCATAAGGTCTTTTTCCTCGCTCAGCTTCTGAAGGCTGTCCTTCAGCTTGTAATAAAGAGTGCTGTATTGGTACGACATCCTGTAATCGCCGCTCCGGCTATAGACGGAATCCAGTTGTGCGGCTATGGTCTGCTGCGATTCCAGGTCGCCGGAAGCCTTGGCAAGGGCGATGGCTTTATTATAATAGTCGATGGCGCCGGTATTGTTGCCCGATTTCCGGAAGAACTGGGCGTACTGGTAATAAAAATTCAGCCTGTTGGCCGGTGTAGATAAAGCTTCGAACTGGGGCTCTGCCTTTTTGAAGTAAAAACCTGCCGAATCGTAGCGGCCTATATCGCTATAGATGATGCCATAAGCCTGGTCGATCACATGCGAAAAACCCAGGTTGGTAAGATATTGCTTCAGGCCGGGGTTCTCATTGAAATAAGCCAGCGCCTTTTCCGGCTGGTGGTCGTAGATGTATTGGTTCAGGATGCTGGAATAGGCCGGCATTTTCAGCGCCTCGAATTTCAGGGAGTCCGCCATCCGCAACGACCGCTCATAGTAGTACACGGCCATATCGGAGCTTTTCTTAAAGGCGTAGAGATTACCTATGTTGCTGAGGTCTATGGCCCGTGTATAGGGAACGTTTCCTGTTTTGATGAAATTCAACTCGTCGAAGGCCCTGGTGGCATAATCGATGGCCTTGTCATATTCCTTGATGCTGGCATAGAATTGCGAAAGGCTCCGGTAGCAACTGCGCAGGAGCAGGTGCCTGGGGCCTTCACCGTTTTTACCCGGTTTCACCTCTTCCGACAGGCGCAGGGCTGTAAGAAAGTTCCGGAGCGCCAGCAGGCGGTCCGCCTTCATCTGGTAAACATTCCCGAATGAGTTGTACACGGCCACGGTCAGGCTGTCGTCCTTCAGGGCGGAAGCTATGGAAGAGGCCTGCGTAGTATAATTCAGCGACTTGTCCAGCGCGGGCAGGAACATGTGAACGTTTGCGAGGCCGAGGTAGGCCTGCGCCATTTCGCGGTCCAGCTTGTTGCTGCGGGCCATTTCCAGCGCCTGGTTGTAGTAGCCGATGGAGCGGTCCAGGAATTCCCTTTTACTCAGGAAATAGGCAAAGCGCTCGCCATGAACCAGCAGCGCCTTCACCATCAGCGCCCTGTCCCTCGACAGCTCGGCTTCGCGGCTCAGCATCTGCCCGTATTTATCCGCTTCCGCCTGGCTTACGTTCATCAGCGTACGTGTAAGACGGCTAAGTGCGTCGAACCGGGCCTCCACGGTACGGGCATCGGAAAGCTGTTTCTTGAAGGAATCGATCACGGCAGGACTCTGCTGCGCATTACAGACGGCAAGCAGGAGCAGGAAGCAACTGGTCAGCAACACTCTTCTCATATCCGGGGGTAGTTTTGGACGTTCAATTTAGGGAAGAATCGCGAATCGCCAATCGTGAATCGTCAATGGGAGTGTTTAAGGTGGCAGAAGCTTTTCTTTAGTGGGCGGTTTTGGTGAAATACTCAATAATCAACGCTCAATTTTCAAGTGGTCTCCGAATTGGAAACCCTTGAGGATTGAACATTGATTATTGAATATTAGAACTAAAAGACCGCCCCTAAAGAAGTCCTCCCCGATTATAAACGACCTATTCACGATTCACGATTGACGATTCACGAACTCACCTCTTCCACTCCAGCGTATTGATCAAATGCTCCACATCCTTGCGTAAAAACTCATTGACTGGGCGAAGGGAGTCTTCGTTGGGGGTGGCTATGAAGTAGAGGGCTCCGCGGAGGAAGTGATTGGTGGAATCGGTGATGAAGAACTGGTTGCCGGTGGCGGCGTTGCCCTTGAGGGTGAAATATACGCCGCTGAAGCCTTTGGGAGTAGTGAAGGGCTGCGGGTCGATGGCGGTGGCCTCGTAGGTGTGCTGCTTGTACGACATGCTGAAGGCGTCGTTCACGAGAGAATCGAGGCTGTTGCGGCCTACTTCCTTGTAGCTGATGTGGATGCGGCCGTAGAACTGCGGGAAGTCGATGTTTATCCAGTAAGGGTTTTCGGTCTTCTGGTCAAAGAAAAGCGTGTCCTGCACCACCTCGCCGTACACAGGGTACTCGAAGGTGTAAGGATAGCCTGGCCGGTCGAACTTCACGTATTTTTTCTGGGGCAGGGGTATCCTGAAATAGCCGCGGGGCTTTGGATTGTACTCGCTGTTGCAGGCCCAAAGGAACAGGAGGAAGAAGGGAATCAGGAATGCCGGCCGTATATTAATCTTCATCTTGGTTCATGTTGATGGAAATCTTTACCGAGCGGATGCGGTTCCTTTCGATCTCGAGCACGGTAAATTCAAAATCGCCGCTTTTAACGGTGTCATTCGTGGAAGGGAATTCACCGGCCAGCTCAAGCACCAGGCCCCCCAGCGAATCGCTTTCGCCTTTAACGGCATCAAACGTATCTATGGACAGCCTCATTGCACGGCAGAGGTCATACAACATAATTTTTGCATCGGCTATGTAGGTCTTCTCATCCACCTTGCGCACCTTGTTCTCGTCCTCGTCAAACTCGTCCTGTATGTCGCCGATGATCTCCTCCAGTATGTCTTCCATCGTCACGATACCGCTGGTTCCCCCAAATTCGTCCACCACTATGGCAAAGTGTATGCGCTTCGTTTTGAACTCGGCCAGCAGGTCCTTGATAAGCTTCGATTCGGGAACAAAAAGCGTGGGCCTGATGAGCGTATGCCAGTCAAAGCCGGATTCGCCGATGTAGGGAAGCAGGTCTTTTGTATTGAGCACACCCGCCACTTCGTCCAGCGTTCCTTTGTACACGGGCAGCCTGGAGTAGTGGAGCTCTTCCACGCGGCGGAGCACTTCGGCCGAAGGCATGTTGTAATCGATGCCGTTCACGTCGAGGCGGAATTTCATGATCTGCTTTACCGATATGTGGCTGAACTTGACGATGCCCTTCAGTATGTTCTTTTCCTCTACCGATGTTTCCACGTTGTTGACGTCAATGGCGTCATCCAGCTCCCGAAGGCTGGTAGCTTCGGATTCGTTAGCGCCGCTATGCTCGCTGATGCTGTCCGCAATGGCCACCATGCGGAGGCTGAACCTGCGGAGCAGGAGATGAAGCCCTTCCACCACGGCGGAGGTGCTGTAGGCGAACCTCAGGTAGTTTTGCGTAGCCCATACCTTGGGCAGCGTCTTTCCCAGGAAAACGATCACCACGGTTATGAGCAGGATCTTCACCAGCAGGTCCATGTTTACGGGCACGATGATGTTTACGAAGCCGATCTTCAGCCAGGGATGGAGCAGGTAATTGGCAAGTACGATGATGGCGATATTGAATATGGTATTGGCAATGAGCAGTGAGGTGTAAACGGCTTTTCGTTCGTCGAGCAGGGTGGTGATGCGGCGTGCGGCGGCGTGCTGCTTTGTCTTGAGCATGTTGAGGTCCTTGTTCTGGAGCGAGAACAGGGCCACTTCGGCGCCGGAGGTAACAAAGCTCAGGAGTAACAGGACCAGCAGCAGTATGAAAAGGAAGATGGTGTTCTGGGAGGTGGCCGCCAGGAGCGTATAGGCTAGTATGTGTTCAAAGCTGACCGACGAGTAATCCAAAGCATAGTTTTTGATGAACGATGTAGATAAAGGCAGGTGTTACCCTGCCTTTTCTTTTGTAAAAATATTATTTTAAATATTAAAAAGACAAGTCCTGGGGGGGCTCTCCAACGGGTGTGTCGGAGCCTTCTATTCCGCCGTCGTTGTGCAGGCCTGAGCCGCCGCCGCCGTCGGAACGCTTGTCCAGCATGATCAGGTTATCGCCCACTACTTCGGTGGCAAACTTGCGGTTGCCTTCCTTGTCCTCCCAGCTCCTGGTCCTGAGGCGTCCGGCAATATAGACCAGGCTTCCTTTGTGCAGGTATTTCTGAGCCAGTTCGGCCAGCCCGCGCCAGAGAACGACGGTGTGCCATTCGGTTTGGGAGATTAATTTCCCTGTCCTGTCCTTGAAGGTTTCAGTAGTGGCCAAAGGAAATTTTGCTACGGCAATGTTACCTTCCAAAAACTGCACATCCGGATCCTTACCAAGGTTGCCAATGAGCATGACCTGATTTACGCCTCTCATACCATATTTCTTTTATCTGTTTAAATAATTCGTCTAATTGCTTGCCCTTATAAATTTACTTAACATTAATCAAATTTTCTGCCAGCAAATTGCCATATTATCCATCAGGGTCATCCAGTTGATTTACAATAAACTGCTTAAGCGTCCTGGGGAACGGGTACTGCTCCAGCCCGCCTTTATTGACCCATTCAAACCCCGGCAGTTCTTTTTCCTTTGCAAGCTGAAGCACGGTAAAATCAAAATGCACCAGCCTGTGCGACAGCCTCTGGCTCACCCGTCCGCTTTTTTTCACCGTAGTGTATTCCCATGGCTCCAGTGCATATTGCTCTTCCAGGCAGGCCTTTACCTGCTGTGCCGAAGCGGGCTTGCCGGTTTCCAGCATCGGGAATTCGTACAGGTTCTGCCAGATATCCTTTCCTGTCCTCTGCCTTATGGCATACTCCTCTCCAGCCTTCATTACCAGGTAATGAAACCACCGCTCCTTCACACCCGTCTTCTTCGCCTTCACCGGCAATAGCTGCTGCCTTCCTCCCCTGTAAGCCGGGCAGTACCGGTTGAAAAAGCACCTCCCGCACTCGGGCACCGGCTTGCAGATGGTTGCCCCGAAGTCCATGAGGGCTTGATTGTAGACGGATGACCGATGAGAGACCACCGATAACCGATCCCCTGTCCGGTCCTCACCTACCGGTTGTCGGTGATCCCTCAGCTGTGATCCCTCCTCGGTCATCGGTGGTCGGTTATCGCTTATCGGCGATCCCTCCTCGGTCATCGGTTGTCGGTTATCGGTCGTCGGTTGTCTGCCTATTCCCATTGTCTTCTGCGCCAAATCAGTAAAAAGCTTTTTTCCTTCCGTACTGTCAATCGGCGTGTCCTCATCATATATCCTCGAAAGAACACGAAAGACGTTGCCGTCGAGGACGGCGCAGGGAAGGTCATAGGCGAAGGAAGCGATGGCGGCGGCGGTATAGGCGCCCACGCCCTTGAGCTGGAGGATGGATTCGTAGGTGTCCGGGAAGCGGCCGCCGAGGTTATGGGAGATGTGGCGGGCGGCAGCGATAAGGTTGCGGCAGCGGGAATAATAGCCGAGGCCTTCCCAGAGCTTGTACACCTCCTGCTCGGGGGCGGCGGCCAGGGCATGGACGTCGGGATAAGTACGGATGAAGGCCTCGTAATACTTCAATCCCTGCTCCACGCGGGTCTGCTGCAGGATGACCTCGCTGAGCCAGATGCGGTAAGGATCCTTCTCGCCTTTCCAGGGCATCTGGCGGCCGTTTTCCCCGCTGTTCCAGAGCAGAAGGGCGGGCACAAAACGGGCCGCCTGCCTCCCACGGTTTGCATCAGCCGTATTTTGCCGAATATCACCACCCATGAAAAAATCTTTTAAAAACTTCTATATTATTGACACTCATTGTATTTTGTACTATATTGTCAACTACAAGCCTAAAATGTTGCTATGAGAAAAGCAGATTTAGTCAATCAAATTTCTGAAAAGACCGGAATTCCTAAGGTTGATGTTCTGGTGACC